>JANMWW010000246.1:0-4442 GCA_031394155.1 Chloroflexota bacterium
GCGATCCGGATCGTCGCTCGCGGCGACGTCGATCGCGCGCGAGCCGGTCAGCGCGGCGACCGCCATGAGGTCGTCGAGCGTGCGTGGCTTCGTCTTGCGCCCCGGTGCGCCGAGCACCTCGCCGGTCAACAGCCTGATGTAGAACTGCTCGCCGCCGACCAAGTGCTGGAGCGTTCCGTACAAGGTGCCGTACGTGCCGGCCGCTTCCAGGTCGAGAGCGCCCGGCCCGAGCGCTGCGCAGTGCTCGAGCAGGGCACGATTCGCCCAGGCGTTGTGACGGAGGACGTGCTCGAGCCCGACTGGCACGCTACGGCGCCTTGGCTTCGCGTATCGCGCCGATCTCCCGACCGTAGGCCCACACGTCGAGGTCCGGCACATCGAGGCCGTTCGCGCCGAGGATCGTGCCGATGTGCGCACGGTGGTCGCTGCCGTGATGGACGAATTGCGCGAGCATCATCCAGGTCTCCATCTCGAGTTGCGGATCCGTCGGCACGCGGCGCCGGTCATCCACGACGACGCGGTCGGGGTCGAATCCCTTGGCGGTGAATACGCGCTCGACGCCGGCCTTCACCTTCTCGAGCATGGCGGCGATCTCGTCGATGGACACGTCGTGGTCCTCGCGGTACGGCGTGTCGAGGACCGCGAACCCGATCCGCGCGAGATAGCGCGTGTCCGCGGCCACGATGTGCTCGAGCGTGCGTCGGACGTTCCCATACGTCCCTGGCACGCTGAGATCGAGCTGCGCGTCTGAAAGTCCGCGCAGGCGCGTGAGGAGTTTGATGGTTGCCCACACGTCGTGGCGCATCTGACGGAGCATCGGCGGTGTGCTCATGTCTGCAGCAGCGGGCTGCCCCGCTTGATGAACTTGCCGCGCCCCTTCTTTCCGAGCCACGTGTCCTTTTCGACGACGACCTCGCCACGAGACAGCACGGTCGTCGCTTTGCCCTTCACCTTGCGGCCCTCGTAGGGGTTGTAGTCGACGCGCATGTGGTGCGTCTTCGCGGAAAGCGTCTGCGTGACCTTCGGATCCCAGATAACGATGTCGGCGTCGCTGCCGGCCGCGATCGTCCCCTTCTTGGGGAACATGCCCATGAGCTTCGCCGGCGTCGTCGACGTCAGCTCGACCCAGCGATTCAGCGTGATGCGGCCGCCGACCACTCCGCCGTCGTAGAGCAGGACCATGCGCGTCTCCACACCGGGAGCGCCGTTCGGGATCTTCGAGAAGTCGCCGATCCCCAGCTCCTTCTGCTTGGGCATGCCCTTGAAGCCCTCCTTCATGCAGAACGGGCAGTGATCGGTGGAGACGACCTGCAGGTCGTTCTTCGCGAGGCCCTTCCACAGCTCGTCCTGGTGCCACTTTTCGCGGAGCGGGGGGCTCATGACGTACTTCGCGCCCTCGAACCCAGGCTCGTCGTAGTTGTCGACGGAGAGGAAGAGGTACTGCGGGCACGTCTCCGCGTACGCGGGCAGGCCGCGGTCGCGGAAGAGGCGTACCTGCTCGAGCGCCTGCGCCGCGGACAGATGGACGATGTACAGCGGCACGCCACCAGCCATCTCCGCGAGCTTGAACGCGCGCCCCGTCGCCTCGCCCTCCGCCTCGGGCGGCCGCGTGAGCGCGTGCCACTTCGGCGCGGTGTGCTTCTTCGCGAGCGCACGCTTCACCAGGACGTCGATCACGCCGCCGTTCTCGGCATGCATGCAGATAAGTCCGCCGTTCTCGCCCGTGCGCGTGAGCGCTTTGAAGATCGCGGCGTCGTCGACCATGAAGACGCCGGGGTACGCCATGAACAGCTTGAACGACGACACACCCTCTTTGACCATCGTGTCCATCTCGCGCAGCACCTTGTCGGAGACGTCGCGGATGATCATGTGGAGGCCGAAGTCGATCGCGGCCTTGCCCTGCGCCTTCTTCATCCACGTGTCGCGCGCCTGCGCCAGACGTTCGCCGAATCCCTGCACCGCGAAATCGACGATGCTCGTCGTTCCGCCGAACGCGGCCGCGATCGTGCCTGTCTCGAAGTCGTCGGAGGCCATCGTTCCACCGAAGGGCAGCTCCATGTGCGTGTGCACGTCGATGCCGCCAGGGATCACGTACTTGCCGGTCGCGTCGATCTTCTTTGCGCCGGCGGCCTTCAAACCCTTGCCGACCTGCACGACCTTCTCACCGTCGATGAGGACATCCGCTTTGTACATATCGGCCGCGGTCACGACCGTGCCACCGGCGATGAGCGTGGTCACGGTCGGGCCTCCCTTGCCGCAAGGGACGGCGATGTGCCGCGAAGGGACAACCACGTCCAGATCGAACCAGCGAGATCGACCATCCCGAAGAGGAGCAGCTGCCACGGTGCGCCCGCGAACACGACGAACGCGAGGAAGAATGCCGGGACGGTGACGCGTGTGTGGACCGAGAGCTCGAGGAACCTGCGGTCCGCCACGGCGCCGTAGCGCACGTCGTAATAACCGAGGAATGCGACCAGCATTCCGACGACGCGGATCCACACCTCCGAGGTAGGCGGAATACCGAACAGCGCCAGCAGCACGTTCGGCACCGCGAGCAGCACGACAGCGAGCGCGAGCAGGTAGACACCGAACGAAACGAGACTTCGCCGTGCCGTCCTGAGCTCCGGGTATGCACCGTTCATCTTCCGTCTCCTCTTAGGCCGAGCGGATGCTACGCGTCTACGCGCCTGCGGCGAGCGGGATCGCGACGAAGAGCGTGACGATCTGGATCAGCACCGGGAGATCGAACGGGCTGCGCATGCCCGCAAGTCGCGGCCACGACGCCCAGTGCGAGATGCCGGCCGCGATCCCGACCGCCGTGAGTGCCCACGCCGACCAGCTCGGGACGAGGGCGCCATCGGTCAAAGAAGCTCCGCCGAGGGCCGTCGCGAAGAAGCCGCCGATCATGAACATGTTGAACAGCGAGCCGTTCCAATGGCCGATCGCATCGAAGAGCCCACGCGCCGCGGGTTCGCGCGCGGCCCAGACCGTGAGGTCGAGACGGAACGCGAGATGCGCGAGCCAGAGCGGCGCCACCAGTCCGTACAGGATCGCTGCCGCCAGCGCGAGACCGTTACCGGTCGACCGCGCGACGAAGCCGAGACCGAGACCCATGACCACGGTCCCGACCACGAAGAGCCACGCGTGGGCGCGCCACTGCGTCTCGTGTTCGCGGATGACGCGGAAGTAGTCGACCTGCGGAAGCATCCAGACGCGCTCGCGAGCTAGCGAGGGCATCGTCGCGGCGATCAGTGACGACGCTGCCGCCGCGATCAGCAGAAGGCCCGCGACGCGCGCATCGGTCATCGTGCTCCCTCAGCGGCTCAGGTTGACCGTCACGCTCTTGCGCTGCGTGAAGCCATCGAGCATTCCCTCGAGCGAGTTCTCGCGACCGAGGCCGCTCTCCTTGAATCCACCGTAGGGCTGGCCGACGATCTGTCCGCCGCCGCCGTTGATCTGGATCCAACCGGCGTCGACGGAGTGCGCCGTGCGCAGCGCGCTCGTGATGTCGCGGCACCACACGTAGGCCGCGAGACCGTAATGGGTGTCGTTGGCCATACGGATCACCTCGGCTTCGTCGGCCCAAGGGATCGCGACGAGCACGGGCCCGAAGATCTCCTCGCGAGCGAGGCGCCAGTCGTTGCTCGTGTTCGCGAAGACCGTGGGCTGGATGTAGTAGCCCTCAGAGAGCGGCCCGCTCTTCGGAGGCACGCCACCGGTGACCGTGCGGGCGCCCGACTGATGCGTGCCTTCGTCGATATAGCCCACGACTTTTTCGAATTGCTGGCGGCTGACCATCGCGCCCATGTCGCTCTTCTCATCGAGCGGGTCGCCGACCTTGAGCTTCTCGAGCTTCGCGGCGAGCTTGGCGAGGAACGAATCGAACACAGTCTTGTGCACGAAGAGCCGTGAGCCAGCGGTGCACGACTGGCCCTGCCGTGCGAAGCGCATCGCATCGATCACGCCGTCCGCGGTGCGTTCGTCGTCGGAGTCGGAGAAGAGGATCTGCGGACTCTTTCCGCCGAGCTCGAGTGTCACGGGGATGATCCGATCGGCCGCAAGGCGGAGGATCGCCTTCCCGGTCTCGGTGTTGCCGGTGAACGAGATCTTCGCGACCTGCGGGTGCTCCGCGAGCGGCGTTCCCACCTCGTCACCGTTGCCAGTCACGACGTTGAGCACGCCCTTCGGCAGGTGCCGCTCGCAGATGCGCGCGAACGCGAGCGTCGCGAGCGGCGCGTTGGCCGACGGCTTGAGCACGACGGTGTTCCCAGCGATCAGCGCCGGCGCGAGCTTCCAGGCCGCGATGAGGATGGGCACATTCCACGGGACGATCGCCGCGACGACGCCGAGCGGCTCGCGCCGCGTGTACGAGAACCAGTTCTCGCCCAGCGGGACCGTCTCCCCTTTCAGCTCTCCGCCGAGTCCGCCGAAGTAGCGGAACA
>JANMWW010000230.1:0-6951 GCA_031394155.1 Chloroflexota bacterium
TCGAGGTGCCCGCGAGGTCGATCGCGCCCGATGCGGACGCGCGCAGGGATCCGACGCCCCCGTCGAAGCGAATGAGCTCGACGGTCAGGTTCTCGTCCTTGAAGTATCCGAGAGCCTCGGTGAGCTTGTTCGGTAGATAGATCTGCTTGTTCATGCCCCCGACCATGATCGAGACCTTTGCGGGTGCCGGTGCCGTCACGGACGAGGCGGCGGCGCTTCCCGCGGCGCTCGGCGCCGCGCTCGGTGACGCCGTGGTCCCGCCGCACGCGGCGGCGATGACGGTCGCTGTGATCGCGAGTGCCCAGATGCGACTCTTCATGTGTCCTCCCTTTTTTCCTGCGCGCGTCGCGGTGATCTAGATGGTCACGTCGGTGATCGCGTTGGGGCGCCAGCGGATAAGACGGTTCTCGACCCGAGTGACGACGGCTTCAGCAATGATCGCGACGATCGCGAGGATCAACATCGCCGCGTATACGCCGTTCGCATTGAAGGTGCCCTGCGCCGTGGCGATCATCAGACCGATCCCCTGCCGTGCGCCGAGGTACTCGCCGACGATAGCGCCGACCAGCGCGAACCCGAAGCTGGTGTGCAGGCTCGCGGTGATCCACGACAGCGCCGACGGAAGGATGACGTGGCGAGAGAGCTGTCCCGGCTTTGCCCCAAGGATGCGCGCGTTGGCGAGCAGATCGCGGTCGACCTCGCGCACGCCCTGGAAGGCGTTGAAGAACACGACGAAGAAGACGAGAACGACGGCGAGCGCGACATTTGAGGCGTGGCCAAGACCGAGCGAGATCGTGAAGTTGGAGCCGAGCACGACACGCGGCATCGCATTCATCGCTTTGATGTACGGACCGAGGACGTCGGAGAGCAGGCGGTTGCGGCCGAGCGCGACGCCGAAGACGATGCCGAGCATGACGCCGATCGCGAAGCCGATGACCGTCTCCTCGAGCGTGACGACGATCTGTTCCCAGAGCGGGCCCTGCGCGGTGCCCTTCTGTACCCAGGTGACCAGCTGTTCCGCGATCCCCGAGGGCTGCCCGAAGAAGAACGGGTCGACCGCGCAGGTCCCCGAGTCCGGGCCGTAGCAACCAAGGCGCGTGAAGATCTCCCAGCTTCCGACGATGACGACGGCGAGCGCGACCCGAAGCCCGAGGATGAGGAGGCGCCGGCGCGCGCGGGCCTGCGCGCGCGCGACATCGCGGTCGGCGAGGTCGAGGGTCGGCACCACCGGGCCCAGGTCCAGATCCTGCAGCGCTTTCACAGTGCAACCGCGACCTTGGTGCGCTCATAGCTCACGAGCACCTCATCCCTCAGGTCGTTCCAGATCTCCTCATAGAGCTGGACGAAGCGCGAGTTGAAGCGGATCTCGGCGATGTTGCGCGGCCGCGGCAGATCCACGACATACGTGCCCTTCACCGTGCCCGGCCCCGCGGTGATGACGACCACGCGGTCCGAGAGCGCGATGGCCTCCTCCAGATCGTGCGTGACAAACACGACCGACGCGCCGGTCGTGGACCACAGCGCGAGCAGCTCGTTCTCCATGAGCACGCGCGTCTGCACGTCGAGCGCGCTGAACGGCTCGTCCATGAGGAGGATGCGCGGGCCGGTGATCAGAGTCTGCGCGAGCGCGACGCGCTTGCGCATGCCACCCGAGAGCTGATGGGGGTAATAGCGCTCGAACCCGGCGAGGCCCACGCGGGTGATCCACTCGCGCGCGCGGTCGTCAGCCTCAGCGTGCGGCACTCCACGGAAACGCGGCCCGATGGCCACGTTGTCGAGCACGCTCTTCCACGGGAAGACCGCGTCGCGCTGGAAGACATAGCCCACTTGCTTCCCCACGCCGGCCACGGGCGCGCCGAAGACGCGGACCGTGCCCAGGCTCGGCGGCTCGAGGCCGGAGATGAGCGACAACGTCGTGGACTTCCCGCAGCCCGTCGGGCCGACGACGGCGACGAACTCGCCCGCGCGGACCGTCAGGTCGAGGTCGCGCAACGCGGTGAACGCGGTGCCGGCGCTGGTCACGAAGCGTTTCGTGACACCGCGCAGCTCGATCGCATCGCCCTTGGGATCGGAGGTCGCCACGACGCTCAACGTTGCGGTGATCGGCGTGATCCGGAAAGTCATCCGGTCGTTTACGACCGTTGTGGTCTTTGTGGTCTTGGCCCCACCATCGACCCGCTCTATGGCTCGGCCGCTATCCGCGACGGTGCGCGCGGGCTATTTCTCGATGGCGGGCCCGTAGGCGAGCGAGAATTCGCGGTAGCGGCGCTCGCCGCCCAGCTCGAAGCGCTTTACGGCGGCGACCTCCGCGAGACGCGGGCCTAGGCGGAGCCAGCGCGCGAGATCGGCGACCGCCGACTCTTCTCCTTCGGCCAGGAGCTCGACGGACCCGTCGTCGCGATTCCAGACGCGACCGGTCACGCGTCGCGCGGTCGCTTCCTGCACGACGGCGGCGCGAAAGTTCACGCCCTGCACCAAGCCGTGAACGATGAACCGCGCTCGCCTCGCGGTGGCTTGCTTCACGACGGACGCGGCTTTCGCGCCGCAAGCATCGCGTCGACGGGGAGCGTGTTCGCGATGGCGCTCTTCGTGGCCCAGCCACGCCGCGCATTCGCGACCGCGTACTCCATCCAGTCAAGCTCTTCGGTCGCGTGAGCGTCGGAGTTTGTCACGAGCAGTGCGCCTCCTTCGATCGCCTTGCGGACCCACACGTCCGGCAGATCGAGGCGCTCGGGCCCGCCGTTCACCTCGAGCCACGTGCCCGTCTCTTTCGCGGCAGCGATGACGTCAGCGAGATCGACGGCGTACGGATCACGACGTTCGAGAAGGCGTCCTGTTGGATGGGAGAACGCGGTCACGTAGGGATTGCGCATGGCGTCGATGATGCGTTTCGTCATGACCTCGCGCGCTTGTCCGAAGGCCGAATGCACCGACGCCGAGACGATGTCGAAACCCTTCAGGATGTCGTCCGGATAATCGAGCGTTCCGTTCGCGCGAATGTCGACCTCGGTGCCGATCAGGATGCGGAACGGCGCGAGCTCGGCGTTGAGCTTCTGCACCTCCGCGAGGCGCGTGGCGATCCGATCGGCGCTCAGGCCATTGGTCATGCCGAGGCCAGGCGAGTGATCGGTGACGGCCATGTAGGCGTAGCCCTTTTCTTTCGCGCGGCGCGCCATCTCCGCAAGCGTGTCGCGGCCGTCGGTCTGATTGGTGTGCGTGTGGAGATCGCCCTGGATGTCGCCGACGGTCGCGAGCGCGGGCAGCGCGTGCGCGAGCGCCGATTCGATCTCGCCGTGGTCCTCGCGTATCTCGGGCGCGATCCAATCCATCCCAAGCGCGCCGTAGACCTCTTCTTCGGTCTTCGACGCGATCTCCTGCCCGCGCGCCTCTGCGCCGACCTTGTACAGACCGTACTCGTTGAGCAGCAGCTTCTTCTTGAGCGCGAGCCCGCGCAGGCGGACGTTGTGCTCCTTCGAACCGGTGAAATACAGCATCGCGGCGCCCCACGAGTCAGGCGGGACCACCCGCAGGTCGATCTGCAGACCACGCGCGACGATCACCGACGATTTCGTCTCGCCCTGCGCGAGCACGCGTTCGACGCTGGGCGCCCCGGTGAACGCTTTCATGATGGGAGCGGCGTCGTTCGATGGGACGAGCAGGTCGATGTCGCCGATCGTCTCGCGGTAGCGGCGCACGCTGCCGGCGACGCTGATCTCCTGCACGCCTGCCTCTCGCAGGGTGACGATCATCTCGTTGGCCGCGTCCCGCGCGTGGTGGATGAGCGATCTGCCGGTGCGCTGTTTGAGCGAGGCGATCGACTTGAGGATGTTCTCCTCGGTCTTCGCCTGGATCTTCGGCAGCTCGCGCAGCCGGTGGGCCTTCGCGGCCTCCTCGAGCTCGTCGACCGAGGTGATCTTCAGGTTCTCGTAGATGATCCGAGCGGTGGCCGGCCCGACGCCGGGCACGCTCAGCAGCGTGATGAGGCCTTGCGGCACCGCGGCTAAGAGGTCGGTGTGGCGTTTCGACTCGCCGGTGGTGATGAGCTGTGTTATCGCCTCGGTGACGGACGGTCCGGTCTTGGGAATCTCGGCCAGGCGGCCCTGCTCGAGCAGGAGCGACACAGGTTCGCGCAGATCGCGGATCGCGCGCGCGACCGCGCGATAGGTGACGGCGCGAAAGACGTTCTCGCCCTTGAGCTCGAGGAGGTCGCCGATCTCGTCGAGGACCGCGGCGACGCCTTCGTTGTCGAACGTGGCGGCATCCCGGGGCACGACTCGATGCTAACGGGGCCGCGTCGCACGGCGATCGGACCGATACGGTCTAGCGACCGCGGGCAAGCTCCAGGTAGTGGAATGCCGCGTCGACATCGCCGCGGGCGCGAAGCTTCTTCGAGTACTCCGCGGCGATCGCCGAGCGATCGGGCCGGTCGTCGATCTCGGTCAGCAAATCGATGGACTTGCGGTATGCCTTGTCGCTCGCGGCGTGCGCGCCAAGCGCATCGTTCGCGGCGCCCATGACGCGAAGCGCGTCCGCATGCTGAACGCGGTCGAGCGTCAGCGCCTTCTCGGCGGTCTTCGCGAGCTCGAGCGATGCCTCGGCCTCGCCGTCTGACAAGAGGATGCGAGCGAGGATGACCTGCGCGGTCGCTTCGACCCGCGTGTCTCCCGACATCTTCGCGAGGGCGAGCGAGCGCTGCCCGAGCTCGCGAGCTTCGGCGATCGCGCCCCGCTCGAAGTGGATCGTCGCGATCGAGTGCAGGACCGACAGCTCGAAGGAGCGGTCCTCGACGCGCTCGAAGAGCTCAAGCGCACGCCGATAGCTGTTGATGGCGCCATCGAGCTCGCCGGCGTCGTAGAGCGATACGGCGACGCCCATGTAGCCCTGGGCCGCGACGCGCAGCTCGCTTGATCCGGAAGCAAGGTCGAGCGCGGAGGAGTACGTCTGCATGGCTTTCGCGGTGCGGTTGAGACGGCGGTACACGGTGCCGAGAGCCACGAGGATGCGCGCGCGAAGGCGCGGATCGTTGACCTCATGGCGCTCCATCGTGTCGCGAGCCTGCTCGAGCGCTTCGGCGGAGGCGAGGTACTGGCTCAGCTGCCCGTACGCGACGCCGCGGAGGTGCTGAAGGCGCGCCACCTCGGGCGCGTCGGTGGTCGCGTCGATGAGAGACAGAGCCTCGTTGATGCGGTCGAACGCCGCCTCACGCGCCGACGTGGCCAGCTCCGCCTGTGCGAGCAGGCGCAGCAGCGACGCGCGGTCGCGCTTGCCAGGAACGCACTCGAGGCCAGACGCGACCTCAGAGCGAACGACGTCCCAGTCGTGCCGCTCGGCCGCGGCCTCCGCCGCGAGACGGTGGAAGGCGAGGCGCTTCTCGGCCGCGAGCGGCGCGTCGCCGAGGAAGTAATCGAGGCTCTTGGCAAGACGTGTCGCGATGATCTGGAGGGAGCGGACCGAGGGACGGACGAGGCCCGACTCGACCTGGGAGATGAAGCCCTTGGTGAGCTCATCGCCGGCGAGCTGCGCCTGGCTCATACCGCGCTCACGGCGAGCGGTCCGTACCCGCTCTCCGAGGCCCGGTGTCGGCGCCGTTTCGATGCTCCCCACGGGTGCTCCTCTGTGACCGTTCTGACAGTCGGGCCAGCCGTTCGGCGTAGCCCGCTCTGTTCAGCGTCGGTAGACTCGCGCGACCATATCGAACGTCTTCCCTGGCGGGCATCCGCCGAATGGGGGGCATGGGGGAAGGGGACACGCAGATGAGACGCGTCCGAACGCTCCTGGTGCGCACGATCGTCGGGGCGCTCGTTCTCCTGAGCCTGGGCGCGGGCGTCGCCAGAGCCGAGGACGGCCGGCCGACCGGGGCCGACCCTGGATCTGCCCAGCTCCTCCTTCCCGAGGACCCCGGCCTGGAGTGACGCGCGGCCTTCCCGCCCTCCCGCGATACTGAGGTCGTGCCCGCAGCGACGACCGATCGGCGTCAGCTCATCGAGATCGACGGCAAGCCGTTCCTGTTCCAGCACGGCTATCGCTTCGGAAAGGTCACGTACGTCACGCGTCTGCCGCTCGAGAAGAGCATGACCGTGTTCGCTCCCGGACATCTCTCAGCGAGCGAGGTCGAGTCCGTCGTCCGCGGGGACAATCCCTGGATGCTCGAGTGATCGCGCGGCCCTAGCGCGTGCGTGCCGTCGTTCAGCGCGTGCGCTCGTCCGCCGTTCGGGTCGGCGATGAAGCGGTCGCCAAGACCGGCGCCGGCCTCGTCATCCTCCTCGGCATCGCGCACGACGACCGCCCGGAGGACGGCGAGCAGCTCGCGGCGAAGATCCTCTCGCTCCGCATCTTCGACGACGACCGCGGCAAGCTCGGCCGTACCGTGCTCGAGGCCGGCGGCGTCGTGCTGGTCGTCCCGCAGTTCACGCTCTATGGCGACGTGCGCCACGGGCGCCGGCCCGATTTCGCGCATGCGGCTCCCGCGGATGTCGGGCGACGTCTGTTCGACGGTTTTTGCGGGACGCTCCGGGGCGCGAACGCGACGGTCGCGCAGGGCCGCTTCGGTGCGAATATGCAGCTGGACATCGAGGGCGATGGCCCGGTCACGATCGTCGTGTCGACCGATGGATGGGCCGAGGGAGATCTCGGAAGAAGGCCTCGCACGTGACGAAAAGTCCCTCGCGTCCCGCCGGCGGTCCGCTTGGAGGTGCAAGCCATGTCACACCACATCACGGTCTACGGGTCGAGCTGGTGTTCTGACTGCAAGCGCGCGAAGCGCTTCCTGGGCGATCAACAGGTCGAATACAAGTGGGTCGACGTCGAGCAGGATGACAAGGCGCGACTTTTCGTCGAGGAGCACAACGACGGCAAGACGCTCATTCCCACGATCGTGTTCGACGACGGAACGATCCTCGTCGAACCATCCAACGCGGAGCTCGCGCAGAAGCTCGGCCTGAACACGATGGC
>JANMWW010000280.1:0-5487 GCA_031394155.1 Chloroflexota bacterium
ACCGACGGCCGGCTCGTCGTGAACGAGACCATCGACGTCGACTTCGGCACCAGCGAGCACCACGGCATCTTCCGCGACATTCCGGTGAAGTACGCGTGGCCGAACGCACCACGAAAGCAGCGTGTCTACGAGCTGCAGGTCCTGTCGGTGTCCGACGCGAGCGGTCGCGGGTGGCACTTCGAGACGTACGGCAACGGCTCGAACGTCGAGATCAAGATCGGCGACGCGGATCGGACCGTCACCGGTCGGCAGCAGTACCGCATCGCGTATGTCGTTCACGGCGCGCTCAATGGCTTCCCCGACCACGACGAGCTCTTCTGGAACGTCACCGGCTCGGCGTGGCCGGTCCCGATCATCAGTGCCAGCGCGACGGTCCGCGCGCCGGCGCAGCTCAGCCAGTCCACCTGCTACGCCGGTCCGGTGGGGTCGGCCGACCGGTGCGGCGGCATCGAGAGCGTCGCGAGTGGCGCGAGCTACAAGAGCGGGCGGACGCTCGAGCCGGGCGACGATTTCACGGTCGTCGCCGGACTGCGCAAAGGCGTCGTCGCCGAGCCACTGCCGATCCTCCAGGACCGTCCGCGGGAGCTCGCGGAGTTCTTCGACCTCACGCCAGCGTGGCTCGCGCTCGGCGCGTTCGTCGCGGTCGGCGGCATCGGGCTCGTGGCCTGGCTCTGGTATCGCGTCGGGCGCGACGACCGCGAGCACGAGACGATCGTTCCCGAGTTCGAGCCGCCGGAGAAGCTGCGGGCCGCGCAGATCGGGCTCCTCGTCGACGAACGTGCGGACACGCTTGATGTGACCGCGACCATCGTCGACCTCGCCGTGCGAGGCTTCCTCACGATCACCGAGATCGCCAAGGAGGGCCTGCTCGGCCAGCGTGATTGGCTCCTGACACGCCGCAAGACGAGCGGCGACCTTCTGGACTACGAGCAGCTCATCTTCGACGGACTCTTCGCGACGGGGGAGGAGGTCAAGCTCTCGAGCTTGCGCCGCCATTTCTACGTCACGCTCGCGAAGGCGCAAAGCGCGCTGTACGCGGACGCTGTGACGCGCGGGTGGTTCCCCCTGGATCCGTCGAAGACGCGCGCGACGTACGCGGTCGCCGGCGTCGCGCTCGTGATCCTCGCAGGGATCATCACCGCCGCGCTCGGCGTGCTCGCGGGTGGCGGCATCGTCGGCATCGCCGCGGCGGTGCCGGCCACCCTGCTCATCGCGGCATCGCCGGTGATGCCGCGCAAGACGCGTATCGGATCCGAGCTCGCGCGCCGGTCGCTCGGCTTCCAGCGATACATCGAGGTCGCCGAGAAGGATCGCCAGAAGTTCGCGGAGAAGGAGCACATCTTCGCCGACTACCTGCCGTACGCGATCGTCTTCCGGTGCGTCGAGCAGTGGGCCAAAGCGTTCGAAGGCATCGATCTGAGAGAGGCGACGCGCGGCTGGTACAACGGGTCGTCGCTCGCGACGTTCTCCGCGCTCAACATGTCTCGTGACCTCAGCGCGTTCTCGTCGCAGATCTCGACCACGATCGCGTCGACACCGGGCGGCAGCGGATCGAGCGGCTTCAGCGGCGGCATGTCCGGTGGCGGTGGCGGCGGAGGGGGCGGGGGAAGCTGGTGAGCTCGGGCAGCCGGGTCCTCGTGGTGGACGACGACGCCCGCCTCGCGGATTCGCTGCGGCGCGCGCTGTCCTATGAGGGTCACTCCGTGGAGGTGGCGGCCGACGGTCCGGCGGCGCTCGTCGCCGCGCGCGAGCGACCGCCCGACCTCGTGGTCCTCGATGTCATGCTGCCGGGCATCGACGGCGTCGAGGTCTGCCGGCGCCTGCGCGCGGGTTCGGATCTCCCGATCCTCATGCTCACGGCACGCGATGCGATCTCGGATCGCGTGGCGGGTCTCGACGCTGGTGCGGACGATTACCTGGTCTAGCCCTTCGCCTACGACGAGCTGCTGGCGCGCGTGCGCGCGCTGCTCCGTCGGCGCGAGCCATCGGGCCGCGAGCTGCTGCACTGCGCAGATCTCGTGATGGACGTGTCCGGGCACGAAGTGCGGCGTGGCGAGCGCGTGCTCGAGCTCACCGCTTTGCAATTCGAATTGCTCGAGCAATTCCTGCGGCACCCGCGGCAGGTGCTCGAACGTGATCGGCTCCTTCAGACCGTGTGGGGCACCGACAGTGACGCGATCTCCAACGTCGTCGACGTGACGATCGCGGGCCTGCGTGCACGACTGGAAGCCCCGGACGAGCCGCGCTTGCTCCACACGGTCCGAGGCGTCGGCTACGTCATGCGGGAGCCCTGATGCCTCTGCGACAGCGGCTTGCGCTGTATGGCACCGGCGTCGCCGCGGCGGGTGTCCTGCTGTTCATCATCGTGCTCTCCGGTCTTGGGGGCAGCGGCGTTCGTGATGACCAGGACCGAGCCCTCGCGACCATGGCCGAAGCCGCGGCCACCTCGTTGCAGGGCGGCGTCGCCGCGAGCGCGGTGCGTCCGCTCGTCATCATCGATCTCGCGACGAGCACCGAGCCATTTCTTCTCGTTCTGTCCGCCGACGGTGCGGTGCGTTACTCATCCGGGCTGCTCGGCGGATCTCCGCCGCGCATGCCCGCAGCGGTCGTGGTCGAGGCCAGCGAGCAGGGCCGTTCGGTCGCCACGGTGGCGGCACCGGGCGTGGTGTCGCGCGATACGGACCCGCCCGCGCTTCGAGTGGCCGCGCGCAAGTGGTCCAGCGCATCCGACAGCGGGATCGTCGTGGCCGGGCAGACGACCGCGTTCCCGACCAATCAAATCGCCGGCTTTCGCGCGTTCCTCATCATCGCGGCGATCGTGACGCTGATCGTGGTCGCGGTCGTGTCATGGCTCGTCGCGGGCCGCGCGGTGCGGCCGCTCGTGACGCTCGCGCAGACCACGGAGGCGATCGGCACGACGGGTGATCTCTCGAAGCGGCTCGCGCTGAGCACGAGCCACGACGAGGTCGGCCGGCTCACCACGAGCTTCAACTCGATGGTCGCGCGCCTCCAGTCCTCGCAGGCGGATCTCGCTGCCGCGCTCGCCGCGCAGCAGCGCTTCGTCGCCGATGCCTCCCACGAGCTCCGCACGCCGCTGTCGACGATCCGCACGAACGCGGAGTTCCTGCGCGAACACACTGACGCCGCCGCCGCGGATCGAAGCGCCGCGATCGCCGATGTCGTGAGCGAGGCCGAGCGCATGAGCCGGCTCGTCGACGGCCTGCTCGTGCTCGCGCGCGCCGACGCAGGAGTCGCGGTCGAGCGCCGGCCGGTGGATCTGCGTGCAGTGGCCGCGGAGGAGGCGCGGCGCATCCAGCCGCCCGGCCGCTCGCGCATGGATTCGACGGATGTGTCAATTTCCTCCGAGGGCTCGGCGCTCGTGTCTGGAGACGCGGACGCGCTGGGCCGCGCGATCCGCATCCTGCTCGAGAACGCGCTCCAGCACGGAAGCCCACCGGTGGCGATCACGATCACCCGGCGCGACGGCCGCGTTTCTCTGGAGGTCCACGACGGCGGACGCGGTTTGCCGAATGGATCGGAGGAGCGAGTCTTCGAACGGTTCTACCGTGCCGACCCGGCCCGCAGCGGCGAGGGCACCGGACTTGGCCTGTCCATCGCGCGCGCGATCGCGGAAGCGCATGGAGGATCGATCCGCGCGGCGAACGCTGACGGTGGCGGCGCGGCCATCACGATCGACCTGCCGGCGCTCTAGCGCCTCGGCCCGTATCAGCGATCGATCAAGAGACCGCGCTCATCAAGCGCTCATGTTCGGGCCACGTCGCGCTCATCTGCGCGCGGCACGATGCGCCCATGAAAGAACGACAGCCAGCCGACGACATTTTGGACGTGGCGCGTGTGCTCCTGCTCCTGCAGGGCGCCATCCTGATCGCGACGACGATCGAAGCCGTCGTCTGGGGCTTCCTCTTCTCCGGCGGCGCCGGCGTGCCCGCGCTCATGAGCGTCGCGGCCGCCGCCAGCGTGCTGATCGCACGCCTCCGCCTGCGTTCTGACCGACGTCGCATTCGCCGGCTCGTGTATGTCGTGGAGTGCGTGATCCTCGCCACTTTCGTGATCGACGCCGCGCTCGCGATCACGCTGGCGCACGCGTTGCCACCGCTCGTGGCGGTCTTCACCGACTTCGTTCTCCCGCTCGCGGTGGTCTGGCTTCTCCGTCGCTCGACTCGCGCCGCCCGTGGCTCGACGCAGCCGAGTCGCGTCGCATTTCTGGAGGGATCGCGATGAACTTCCTGCCACTGACCCACGACGTGTCCGGAGCCGGCCCGGGCGGGAGTCCGCTGTATCAGATGAGCGCCGAGCACGTCGCTGGAGTGATCGCGCTCATCGCTTTGCCGATCGCGTTCTGGCTGATCCGCCGCAGCGGCGTGCCTGTGCTCGCGCCGATCCAGTGGCTCCTGGTCGCATTGCTCGCGGGATCGGCGGCGTTGCACGCGGGTCTGGCGCTCGCGAACGGCGACCACGGCGCGGGCATCCGGGTGCTGTTCCTCGTCGACGCGGCGTTCCTCGTCGTGATCGCGCGCCGCGTGCTGCGCGGCGCTGCTGTCGGCAGGCTGGGTGTGGCTGTCCTGGTCGGCTCGATCGTCGCGTACTGGGGATCGGCGCTGACGGGTGAATCGCCCGATCAGATCGGCCTCGCGACAAAGCTCGGCGAGATCCTCGCTCTCGCGATCGTGGTCCAGCAGGCCGCGTCGCGCGCACCGCGTGCGACCGTGCGCGGATTCGCGCGAGGGCTCGCGCTCGTCCTCCTCGTCGTCGGAACCGCCGCCAGCTCGTGGATCGGCGCGTTCCGCGCTTCCGCCGCCGGACCCGGCGCGGTCGCCAGCCACCACGTCCACGCGGGCAGCGTCGCCGCTCCCGGGACCGTCATGCCAGAAGTCCCCGCACGCGATGCGACAGCCGCGGAGCGTGCCGCGACCGACCAGCTGGTCGCGGCCGCGCGCGTGGCCCTCGCGCGCTACGCGGATCCCGCGGCGGCCGCCGCCGACGGCTATCACGTCGACGGAATGCATGGGATCGACTTCCATGCCGCGAACCCCGCCTACGACAACGATGGCCGCGTCCTCGATCCTGCTCACCCGGAAACGCTCGTCTACGCGGTCGCGCCTGACGGGCGACCGGTCCTCATGGGCGCGATGTTCCTGATGCCGAAGATCGGCGCGCCCGGTCCAACGGTCGGTGGCCCGCTCACGGTGTGGCACGCGCACGAGCACATCTGCATCTCGCTCACGCCACCCGGTCTTGCCGGATTGCTGAGCCCGCTTGGCACCTGCCCGATCGGCACGTTCGATCTGCCCCTGACCGCGCAGATGATCCACATCTGGATCGTGCCGGGCGCGCCCGAGCCGATCGGCGATCTCGACGACGGCTGGAAGCGCGCGTACCTGCAGTCAGTCGCGACGCGCCCCTGAGGGCGAACAGACCTGGATCGGCAAGAGGATTAGCGTCTGGCGAGTGGCAACGAAGAGCGAG
>JANMWW010000344.1:0-2099 GCA_031394155.1 Chloroflexota bacterium
CGTCACCTGGTTCTCGAGTCAGGGCATGGAGACGCCGCAGCGCGCGATCAATGCGCAGGTCGCGGGCTACGCCGCGGTCTACGCGCCGAGCGCCCCGCTCGTCAGCGGGCCCGCAGGCTCGCGCATCACCGTGCCGGTGACCGTCACCAACGTGGGCAGCATGGTGTGGCAGCCGGTCGCGGTCACCATCTCGTACCACCTCATGACCGCAGCCGGCGGCGTGTTCGTATGGGATGGCGTGCGCACGCCGATCCCGCAGGCTCTTGGTCAAGGCCAGAGCGCCATCGTGAACCTCGCGCTCCAGCTACCCGCCACGCCGGGGACGTATGAGGTCCGTATCGATGCGGTCCAAGAGGGCGTCACCTGGTTCAGCGGCCAGTCCATCGCGCCCGGCACCCTTAGCCTTCAAGTGCAATGAACCGCGCGATCCCTCGTTTATTTGGGGGGGTGGCCGGCGCGCTCGCGCTGGTCGCGCTCTTGGGACTCCTGATCGCATCGTCGCTCCCAAGCTCCCCGCGCGCAGATGCCCAGTGGTCCTCCTTCGCGGATCTCCAGCGGCCGCGCGCGTTCGCGCAGGCGCTCGCGCTGCCGTCCGGTGAGATCCTCGTCGTCGGCGGTCTCGACCGTGACGACCCGCAGGTCACCAACACCAAGAGCGAGCTCATCGATCCGCTCTCGCAGCACGTGACGACGCTGCAGCAGCCGCTGCTCGGCCGCCTGCACCAGAGCGTCACGCTCGGCAAGGACGAGCGCGTCGTGATGGCCGGTGGAGTCGAGTGGTTCAACGAACACTGGATCCCCGTCGATCGCGTCGATGTCTACCGCACCGCGACGCACTCGTGGTCGGTCGGCGCGCCGCTCAAGGACGCGCGTTCGGATCAGGCCGCGGTCACATTGAAGGATGGCCGCGTCATGGTGATCGGCGGGAACTTCAACACGACCTTGCTCCGCTCGGTCGAGATCTACGACGCGACGAGCAACATGTGGAAGCGCGCGGCGGAGCTACCGCGCCCGCGCACGCAACACACCGCGATCACGCTGCGCGACGGCACTGTGCTCGTCCTCGGCGGCGTCGACAGCGACGGCGGCGCGACCAACACGACGTTCATCTACGACCCGGCGACGGATAAGTGGTCCCAGGGTCCGAACATGACGGTGCCGCGTCTTCAGCACGCGACGGTACTCCTGCCGAACGGAGACGTGCTGCTCGCAGGTGGTGACGGCCTCGCGGCCGGGACGTCCGAGATCTATCTCGCGCGCGAGAAGCGCTTCGAGGCGACCGGCCTGTTGATGGAGCCGCGCCTGGTCGCGCAGATCGCCGCTCTCCCCGATGGCCGCGTCGTGCTGACCGGTGGTCTGCCGCCGCAGATGGCCGAGTACCGGCCGATGAGCTCGACCGAGATCTGGGATCCGGTATCGCGCACTTGGCGCCTGCTGACCCCCACGGTGGCCGGTCGTGCGTGGGGCACGTTGCTCCGCGTGGGAAGCGCGCTGTATCTGGTGAGCGGGAACGGCAGCGACGAGGCAGCGTTCCGTTCAGTGGAGCGTCTCTCGCTCAATTGAGGCATCTGTTGCGTGTCAAAACATGTGTCGCTGTTCCCGCGTACGAGCCGTACAGTTAGGCCGCGTCATTCGTTAGCAGGTGTACTGGCGCCGCCCTCCACGGGTGGCATTTGGAAGGGGCGTTCATGAATTCCAAAAGACTGATCACAGGGCCACTCGCTGCTCTTGTCCTCCTCGTCGCGCTCTTCGGCCAGGCCGCGCCGGCCCGTGCGGCGTTCCCGCTGAATATCTCGGGACACGTCAAAGACAACGTGACGGGCGTTGCGCTCAAGGACGTCTGCGTGACGCTTGGTCCGCCGATCCGCTGCTGGGGCGCATTCGGTAGCAACCCCGGCCTGCACACCGACGCGACCGGGTATTACTTCATCGACCTCGACGCGATCGCCGCGTCCCCCGGTGGCACGTGGGACCTCTACTTCGTGTGCGACGCGCAGTGCCGAGTCTCTAACCCTTCTGGCTACGACACGGCGTACTCGGGCACGTTCGTCGTGAACGGCCCGACGATCAAGGACATCCAGATGCTCAAGGCGGTCGGC
>JANMWW010000350.1:0-1688 GCA_031394155.1 Chloroflexota bacterium
CGCGTCGGTAGCATGACAAAACCGGATGAGAGAGCTCTACCAGGTCGTGGAAGTCGGCCCCTCCTGGTATCAGGAGAACATCCCCTGTCAGGAAGCCTGCCCCGTCCGGACCAATTGCCGGGGCTACTTGAACCTTGCCGCCGCCGGCGAGTTCGAAAAGGGCTGGGAGCTGGCCCTCGACCCGAACCCGATGGCCTCGATCTGCGGATCGGTGTGCGCGGCGCCGTGCGAGACGGCCTGCCGGCGCAAAGAGGTCGATAAGCCGCTCTCCATCCGCTACGTCAAGAAGTTCCTGTCCGACTGGACGCACCAGAACGTCACGCTCGACGGCAAGAAGTACACGCAGCCGGCCTCTCCGGTGTTCGGTCCGCCGCGCGGCAAGGTCGCGATCATCGGCGCGGGCTGCGCCGGGCTCGGCGCCGCGTCCGATCTCTCCAAGCTCGGGTTCGGCGTCACGGTCCTCGATGCGCTCGATCAGGCCGGCGGCACCGCGCTGGCGGGCGTCCCGCCGTTCCGCCTGCCGCGCGAGGTCATCGATCGTGACATCAACGGCATCGTGAACGAGAACGTCGAGCTGCGGCTGTCGACGTACGTCGGACGCGACGTGATGCTGAAGCAGCTGCACGACGAATACGACGCCGTGCTCGTGACCGCGGGTTGCTTCGAGCCGAACTATCCCGGCATTCCGGGCGAGGACGCGGATGGCGTCATGGCCGGCATCGTGTTCCTTGAGCGCGCCTACCGCGATCGTCCGGTCGAAGTGGGGAAGCGCGTCGTGGTGCTCGGCGGTGGCTACACCGCGATGGACTGCGCATCGACCTCATGGCGTCTCGGCGCCGACGAGGTCTTCATCGTCTACCGCCGCTCGCGCGACGAGATGGTCGTGGACGAAGAGGAGCTCGGCGAGACCGAGCGCGAGGGCATGCAGTTCGTGTATCTCGCCTCACCGGTCGAGTTCCTCACTGACGAGAAGGGCCACGTGCGCGCCGTGAAGTTCGTCCGCAACAAGCTGGGCGAGCCCGACAAGAGCGGCCGCCGCAGCCCCGAGCCGATCGCCGGCTCGGAGTTCGAGGTCCCCGCCGACACCGTGCTGCTCGCGCTCGGGCAGGCGCCGGACACCACGTTCCTGAACGAATTCCCGGAGTTCCGCGTGAAGCGCTGGCGCGACGTCAAGGTCGATCCTGAGACCTATCAGACGGCCATTCCGAAGATCTTCATGGCCGGCGACTACCGCACCGGGCCTGCCACGATCATCGAGGCCGTGGCCGAGGGCCGCAGCGCCGCCCAGCAGATCGCGCGCTTCCTCGACCCGATCGCGAACGCGGTGAACGTGCCCGAGTACCACGAGGTCGTGACGCTGCGCCGCTCGAACACCGCCGACAACATCGGGCAGATCGCGCTCGAGGGCGAGATGGCGCGCGTCTACCACAACATGTCCGTGGACTACGACCGCATCCCGCGCCAGGAGATGCCCAAGCTCGCCAAGAAGGACCGCCGCGGCCTCTTCCTCGAGGTGACCCTGGGCTCCACCGAGGCGCTGGCCATCTCCGAGAGCGACCGCTGCCTCAAGTGCAACTTCAACATCGAGATCATCGGCGAGCTCTGCATCATCTGCGGCGGTTGCGTCGACGTATGCCCGATGGACGTCATCCACATGGTCGACATGTCCGACATCGTCGACGACGGCG
>JANMWW010000352.1:0-13615 GCA_031394155.1 Chloroflexota bacterium
CCCTGGGTGCCCTTGTTGGCGCAGCAAGACAGGGACTTTTACCTCCGGATGGCGCTGATGGAAATCGTGCGAGAGGACGCCGGGATCAAGTCCGACGATCATCGCGATGCAGCACTCGCAAAGCTCGAGCAGCGAACGGCGAAGCTGAACGGCGCGGATGCCGCGTCCGTCAGACACCGGCTCGCGGTGATGCTCGGTCTGCGCAAGCTCGAGGAGGCGCTGCCAGAGGTGCGGCCGGCCGACGTCTCGCGTGAGATCGCCTGGGCGGTGCGTGAATATCTCGCCGCGGTCGCCCGCGATCCCGCGGTCGTCGTCCTCGATGACCTGCAGTGGGCCGAGCAGGGGGTCTTCGACATCGTGGAGGGCCTTGCGGAGCGCGCCGAGGACGCGCCGCTGCTGCTGCTTTGCGTCGCCCGTCCGCAGCTGCTGGAAACGCATCCCGGATGGGCGGCGGGACGCGCGAACGCCGCGACCATCACGCTCGACGCGCTGTCAGCCGACGAGACGACGACGCTCATCTCCCGCCTCCTCGACGTCGACGACCTTCCGGCGGAGCTGCGTGCGCGCGTCGTCCAGCGATCTGAGGGCAACCCGCTCTTCTGCGAGGAATTCCTGCGCATGCTCATCGACGACGGCTGCGTCGAGCGCGTCGACGACCGCTGGCGCGCGACCGCGTCTGTCGCTGTCGTTCGCGTGCCCGAAAGCATCCACGCGCTCCTCGGCGCACGCCTCGATGGCCTCGGCGACGCGGAGCGGCGCGCGATCCAGATCGCTTCGATCGTGGGAGAGCGCTTCGCCGTGTCGGAACTCGCATCGCTCGCACCCGACCTGGATCTCCCGCACGCGATCGCGGGGCTGCGGCGCTCCGGCCTCGTGCTCGAGGACCGCGAGACGCGCGAGGCGGGCCGGTACCGCTTTAAGCACCTGCTCATGCGCGACGTCGCCTACGCCGCGCTGCCCAAGGCCTTCCGTGCAGACCTGCACGAAGCGTTCGCTCGCGATCTCGAGCGCGAGGTCGGCGACCGGCGCGAAGAGGTCGTGGAGATCGTCGCGTATCACGTCGAGCGCGCCTTCACGCTGTCGGCCGAGGTGCGCGCACCGCGCAACGTGCTCGAGCCCCGGGCGCGCGCGGCGCTCGACCGCGCACTTGTGCTTGGAGAGCGCGCGCGGGGGCGGCAGGATGTGAGTCTCCTTCGAACGTACGCGAAGACGGCGCACGACGCGCTCGCTGCGCTCGACGGATCGGGATCGCCCGACGATCGGATCGGCGTCGCGCTCCTTGAGGCGGAAGAGCACCTGCTCGCTGGTGCCTTCGTCGACGCGCGACTAAAATTCGAGGAGGCGGCGTCCCTCGCGAAGGCGCTCTCGCGGCCGGACCTGGAGGCGCCTGCGCACCTGGGTGCGGCACAGGCACTCATCTGGATAATCGCGACCGACGCCGACATCAGCGCGTTCATGAATCACGTCGCCGACGCCGAGCGCCTCTTCGGCGAGGCGGGTGACCCAGGTGGGCAGATCGAGTCCGGACTTATCGCGCTTGAGGCCCTCTGGTCGCAAGGGCGCTTGGACGATCTGATGGTGCGCGGACGCGCTCTCTATGCACGCGTTCAGGAGATCGGCGACCGGCCGCGGGAGCTCATGCTCTGCGGACGACTCGTGTCCGCCGCGTTCGTCGCGGGCCACCGCGACGAGTCGGACCGATACGCGACACGCACGGCCGAGCTCGTGGCCGAGCTCGGGGCACGGCGGCCGCCGTGGTCGCGCGTCGCGGAGTGCGGGATCAAGCGTGGGGACGGCGACCTCGCCGGGGCGAACGACTGCTACGCGAGTTTCGGCGAGATCGCGCGCGTCGAGCAGGATCCTCTGTATCACGTGTCCGAGTGCCGGAACCGTGCCGAGATCCGCACCATCGAACAACGCCGGTACGACGAGGGCCTAGACCTCGCGCGCCGTGGCGTCGACGAGAGTATCCGGCTCGCCGAGTGGTGGAACCGCGTCGAGCTGACGGCGACGCTCGCGGTCGCGACCGCCGGCACGGGCAACATTGCGGAGGCCGACCGTCTTCTGACGTCGGAGGCGATGAAGGAGAGCTCCGACATCTTCGCGGCTTCGTACGCTGCGCACTGTCGCGCGCGCGTGCACGAGCTCGCCGGCCGCGTGGATAAGGCGCTGGAGGCATATGAGGACGCCGAGCGGCGCTACGGCGCCACGGACTACAAGCGCATGTACTCCAATGCGCTGGTCCATCTTGACCACGCGGAGCTGCTCGCATCACGCGGCCGCGGCTCCGAGGCCGCGGAACATCTCGCGATGGCAGAGGCGATCTTCGCGCCACAGCGCGGCGAGCGGGCTGCGCGCATCATGGCTCTCCGCGAGAGGATCGCGCAGGTTGGTGCGGTCTCCTAAGGGCCGCGCAGTATCAGTCGTCACAGCGTTAGGGCCTCGGCACCCACATTTGCAGGTGAAGAACAATGACCTTCGGTCGGTATCTCCACACGACCCGCCCGCAACACTTACCTAATGAAAGAAGTGCTTGCCCCGCCCGTCGCGCCACCTCCCCACTTCATGGCCGATGAGAGAACCGAGTGCCGCGTGTGCAGGGCTCACGTTCGCGTGAGCTACCGCAACTCGTTCACCGCAATGGCCTGGTGCTCCACCTGCTGCACGACGTCGGTCTATGACGTCCGAGCTCCTCGCACGACGGCGTAGCCCTCGCCTGCGAGCGCCAGACCGGGATGACGAAATGGTCATGGCGTGCGCATGAGACACTGGTCCATACGAACCGAGCACATACGCTCGGTAGATGGAGACGACATGGCAGAGGGCACGATCAAGAAGCTGGTAGGCGACCGCGGATTCGGTTTCATCGCACAGGCTGATGGGACCGAGATCTTCTTCCACCGCTCGAAGGTGTCGGGCGATGGTTTCGACACGCTCACAGAGGGCCAGAAGGTCAGCTATGAGAAGGTGATGGACACCCGCCGCAACAAGGACAACGCGGAGCAAGTAACTCCGGTCTAGCGTCCCGGGGTGGTGCGGGGGGTTCGACGAGCGCGTCCGTATGATGCGTTCGTGCCGGTCGAGTTCCGAACGATCATCGAACCCTTCCGCATCCACTCCGTCGAACCCCTCCACCTCACGACCGAAGCCGAGCGACGACAGAAAATCCGTGACGCCGGCTACAACCTCTTCAACCTTGCCGCCGGCGACGTGCTGATCGACCTGCTCACCGATTCCGGCACCGGCGCGATGTCGCGCGACCAATGGGCTGCGGTGCAGCACGGCGACGAGAGCTACGCCGGTTCGCCGTCGTGGTTCATCTTCAAGAATGCCGTGCAGGAGCTCTTCCCCTTTACTCACGTGATCCCCACCCATCCGAACGCGCGAGCCGGGCTACGCGGACAAGCCGATCCCGGACATCGTGCGCGAGATGGCTGCGCTCGCCGACGGCATGACGATGAGCGCGAAGAAGGATCCGATGGGCAACATCGGCGGCTGGCTCGCGATGAACGACGACGATCTGGCCGAGCGCTGCCGCAATCTGCTCATCCTCACCGAGGGCTTCCCCACGTACGGCGGCCTCGCCGGCCGCGATCTGGAAGCGATCGCGCAGGGACTCAAGGAATGCGTCGAGCCCGACTACCTTCGCTACCGCATCCGCTCCACGGAGTACCTGGCCGACGGCATCGAACGCTCAGGCGTGCCGATCGTGAAGCCGGCTGGCGGCCACGCGGTGTACATCGATGCGCGCGCGTTCCTGCCGCAGATCGCCCCGCTCGAGTTCCCGGCGCAGTCGCTCTCGAACGCGCTCTATGAATCCGGCGGCATCCGCACGGTCGAGATCGGCAGCGTGATGTTCGGCCGGCAGCCCGACGGTGCCGAAGCGCCCGCCGCGATGGAGCTGGTGCGCCTGGCCGTTCCGCGGCGCACCTACACGCAGAGCCATATCGACTACGTCATCGAGGTCGTGGCCGAGGTGGCCAAGCGCGCGCCCGAACTTCGCGGATACCGCATCGCCTCCGAGCCCCCGCAGCTCCGCCACTTCACCGCGCGTTTCGAGCCCCTGTAGGTGGAATCGCTCACACCCGCCGAGCTGCGAAGGCTCCGCTCGCTCAAGACGCCCTATGGCATCCAGCGCTTCATCGACACGATGCCGTATCACATCGCGACGACCGCGTGGTCGCCGCGGCGCGTTCTGGCCGAGCGCACCTCGCACTGTCTCGAGGGCGCGATCTTCGGCGCGGCCGCCTTGCGCGCGATCGGCCACCGTCCGCTGCTCGTCGACCTCGAGGCGGACAACGACACCGACCATGTGATCGCCGTATTCAAAGAGCGCGGCCTCTGGGGCTCGATCGCGAAGTCGAACTACGCGTTCCTCGAATACCGCGAGCCCATCCACCGAACGCTGCGTGAGCTCGCGATCTCCTACTTCCCGGCGTACTTCAATCTCCGTCGCCAGCGGACGCTGCGACGAGTCTCGCGACCCGTGGACCTCCGGCGCTTCGATCGCTTGGATTGGATGACAGCGAAGAAGGACGTGTGGTTCATCGCGGAGCATCTGCTCGACGTTCCGCACACCGAGCTGCTACCCCGGGGGATGAGCAAGCGCTTGAACAGTCTGGATAAACGTTCGTTCGACGCCGGGCTTCACGGCCACCGCTGGTAGCCGACCGGGATGACGGATCCGTCATCCGACCTACGAACGTACGGTTACTCCGAATAAGTCTTCTGTTGTATATGCCTTACCGCGGCGCAAACTTCATTAGTGACGCGCATTGCGCCGCGGCGTTCGCTTCGGACATACCTAAGCGGTCTTCTCTTGCTGTTCGTGGCGACCGAGCTCATCGGCGCGGCGTATGTCTTCGGCCAGGTCGCGCACCTCGTGCTGGTCGATCTGGTGGTGTATTCCGCACTGCTCCTCATCCTGCTCATCGCGACGCTCTGGCTGTACCGCGCCATCACAGTGCCGCTCTCTCGGCTCGCGGGATCGGTGCGCGCGAACGCGACCTTAGGCACGCCCGAGCCTCTGTCCATCAGAGGTCCGAAAGAGATCGTGGACCTCGCCGAGGACATCAATGCGCTAATGGCCACGGTCGCTGGACAGCTGGTCGATCGCGACCATGTCGAGGTCCGGTCTAACGCGCGACTGGACGCGTCGCTCGACGCGGTGATCAGCATGGATGACCGCGGGGACGTCATGGAATGGAACCGTCAAGCCGAGCTGACGTTCGGCTGGACGCGCTCCGAAGTCATGGGCAAGCAGCTCGCCTTGCTCATCATCCCGGAGCGATATCGAGCGCGGCACCGGCAGGGCCTCGCGAGGTACCTGCGGACCGGCACCGGCACCTTTATCCGCAGGTCCGTCGAGATTGAGGCCCTTGCGAAGGACGGCCGTGAATTCCCGATCGAGCTGTCGATCGTGCCAATGGAGGCGCCGACGGGCCAAGCCTTCACCGCGTCCATCCGCGATCTCAGTGAGCGGCGCGACGCCGTGCACGCTCAAGCCAGCCTTGAAGGCCAGCTTCGGCAGGCGCAGCGACTCGAGACCGTCGGCCAACTCGCCGGAGGCTTGGCTCATGACTTCAACAATCTCCTCGCGGTGATCCTCAACTACGCGGAGTTCGTGTCTGAGCAGCTGCCCGAGGGCGAGATGAGACAGGACGTCGAGGAGATCCAGCGAGCCGCGAAGCGCGGAGCCGATCTCACTCGGCAGCTCCTCATCTTCGCGCGCCGCGAGCTGAACCGGCCCGAAGTTCTCAACGTGAATGACGTCATCACTGGTGTCGAGAACGTGCTGCGGCGGACGCTCGGTGAGAACGTCGAATTCGTGAAGTCCCTGGCGTGCGATCTTCCCGCAGTGCGAGCGGACCCCGGCCAGCTCGAACAGATCTTCCTCAACCTCGCGATGAATTCCCGCGATGCGATGCCGGGGGGCGGCCGGTTACTGGTGGAGACCGCGGTCGTGGATCTCGACGCGACATATGTGGAATCGCATCGCGGCGCCGCGGTCGGACGCTTTGTTCGGCTCACGGTATCCGACACCGGCAGCGGCATGACGCCAGAGGTCGCAGCGCGCGCCTTCGAGCCTTTCTTCACGACGAAGCCGGCTGGTCACGGCACCGGGCTCGGCCTTGCCACGGTCTACGGCATCGTGACCCAGGCGGGCGGCAGCATCCGCATCTACTCCGAGGAGGGATCGGGCACCCTGATCGCGATCCACCTGCCGGCTGTGGACGAAAACGTGACCCGACGGGCGAGGCCGACGGAAGTTGCGCCCTCGAAGGGCGCAGGCGAGACCGTGCTCGTCGTCGAGGACGAGGCGCCGGTACTGCTGGCCACGATCCGCAGCCTGAGCGCGAACGGCTACACAGTGTTGGCGGAGTCTCTCCCCGCTCGCGCGGTCGCGTTGCTGGCGGATACCGACCGTCGCATCGATGTGCTGCTGACGGACATCGTGATGCCGCAGATGTCAGGCATTGAGCTCGCCGATCGAGCACGAAAGCTTCGGCCTGGGCTCAAGGTCCTGTTCATGTCCGGCTATTCGAGCGAGATGATCTCGCGCCAAGGCAGGCTGATCGCAGGCAGCTGCTTGCTTTCGAAACCGTTCACGGGCGCGAGTCTGCTGAACGAGCTTCGCGCGGTGCTGGCGTCAGACTCGCCTGTCGTCGCAGGACCAGCCGCACTCGCGCCATCAACTCCGCTGGATCCCACGGCTTGCTGATCCAGTCGTCGGACCGACCGGCCACGGCGGAGAGCTCCTGAAAGAGGTCCCGGCGGCCGGTGATGAATACCACGGCCGGTGCCAGCGGATCCTCGTGTCTTAGCTCGGCGTGCAGCACCAAGCCTGATTCGCTGCCCACGACGACATCCAGCAGGACGATCGTTGGCATCCCTCGGGCGATCACTGATCGCGCTTCGCTGACCGTGCTCACGGCCTCGCACTCAAGGTCGTGGGTCTCAATGATCCGGCACAGCGTGCGACGGACCTGAGGGTCGTCGTCGACGATCAGAACTCGATTCACGCGGCGGCCATCGCGCTCATCAGTCCTGAGAGCAGCTGCTGCTTCGAGAAGGGCTTTGCGAGAAACCGGTCGGTCCCGATGATCATGTCCACCTGCGGATCGCCCGACATGAAGATCACCCGCAGCCCGGGCTTCCGCTGCCGCAGGCGAGCCGCGAGCTCTGTCCCGCGCCAGTCCGATAGGTACATATCGGTGAGGAGGACGTCGATCTCCTCGAGGTGCGTGGTCAGCATCTGGAGGGCTTCGCTCGCCGTCGCCGCATCGATGACGCGATAGCCGTTCGCGGTCAGCATGCGATGGGTCGTCAGACGGATGCGCGGCTCGTCATCGACGACCAGAACCGTGCCGCGCGACCGATCATCGGTGTTCGCGGGCATCGCCTCGCAGATCGCGGCGGCCGGGGCGCGTTGCGTGAGCACCCACGCGGGCACGGCCTCCGCGCTCATCGGCCGAGCGATGTGAAAGCCCTGGGCGGAGTCGCAGCCGATCGAACCGATGCGCTTGAGCACCGCCTCATCTTCGACCCCTTCGGCCACCGCTTCGAGGCCGAGAGCATGAGTGAGCTCGATCGCCGCGCGCACGATCGCGGAAGTGTTCGTGTCAGCCAGGAGCGTCCGGATGAACGAGCGGTCGATCTTCACGCCGTCCAGGGGCAGCTGGCGGAGGTGCGAGAGCGACGAGTAGCCCGTCCCGAAGTCGTCCATCTCGATCCGCAGACCCAGCGCCTTCAGGGATCGCAGGATCGCGATCGAGCGGGTCGGATCACCCATCGCGTCCGTCTCTGTGACTTCGATGACCAGCAGGGCTGGATCGACGTGATATTCATGCAGCAGTCTCTCAACGGTGGCAGGAAGTCCTGCCGAGGGCGCCAGACATTTTGCACCGATGTTGACCGAGATCGGTGTGCGGAGACCCTGCGCAGACCACGTCGTGGTCTGTCGGAGAGATTCGCGGAGCACCCATTCGGTCAGCGGCACGATGAGCCCGCTCTGCTCGGCGAGCGGGATGAATTCGAACGGCGGGATGACCCCGCGCGTGGGGTGACGCCACCGGGCCAGCGCTTCGAAGCCACGCAGCGACATATCGGGCAGGTTCACGATCGGCTGGTATTCCAGGAACAGCTCGCCGTTCTTGATGCCAACCTCGAGGGCGCTCAGAGTCTCGAGGCGGCTCCGGCCTTCTGTTTTCGCCACCGGCAGGGCAGCGAGCCAATCCTGGCCTTCGCGATGCGCCCGCTCGAGCGCCGCGGTGGTCACTCGCACGAGATCTCCTGCATGCTCGCCACCAGTGACGTCCCAGCGTGCGATGCCGACGTGCGCGCGCACTTGCAGCGATCCGCCACCAACCACGAAGCCCGTCGCCACGATGTTCAGCAGCTCGCGAGCGATCGCGTCGTCACCCCAGGTCTGCACCGGCCACGCCACCGCGAATCGGTCCGTCACGCCCTTCGCCGCGAATCCGTCCGCGCCGGCGATGCGCTGGACGCGTGCGGCGACCGTGCGGAGGATCTCGTCGCCGATCTCGTAACCGAAGGTCTCGTTCACGTCGCTGAAGTCGGTGAGATCGATCATCGCCATCGTCAGGCCGGGCGTGCCGCGCTTCAAGAGGCCTTCAACGTGATGGAGGAACGACTGCCGGTTCGCGAGCCCCGTCACGGTATCCGTCGAAAGAGCGATGGTGAGCCGGTGCCTCGCCGTCTGCGCGGTGCCCACGACGATGCCGACGAGCGACATCACCAGGCCTTCGATGATCTTGATCGCCAGGGCTTCATTGGACACGGCCACCGGGCCACGGCCGATCAACCCGGCGTTCACGATCGCTTCGAGGACCATCGTCGCGACCGCGACGCGCCAACCAAAGAACCACGCAGCGAGGGTGATCGGGATCGCGCCGATGATGCTCGTGCTGAGCGGGCTGTTGGGCGGGCTGAGGTGAAAGACCGCCACGGTGCCGCAGAAGACAGCCACAAGAGCCGCAGCGCGCCAGTAAGTCAAGAGTCGCCGGCCCGCGCTCATGGATCAAGGATGGCCGGTATCGGGCGTGGCTGGTAGCGCCGAAAGCACCCTTTCGTCCCCCTGCAGGTGCGGGGGTCAGGACAAGAGCCCGAGCTCCTGGGCGCGAAGAACGGCCGCCAGCCGCGTGTGCGTACCGAGTTTCTCCATCACGCTCTGGACGTAGCTGCGTGCCGTGTGGTGACTCACGCCGATGTCCTCAGCGATCCCCGCAGTGTCTCGGGCGCTGGCCATCCGGCGAAGGACCTCTCGTTCGCGCGGCGTGAGCGATGCCGCGACACGAGCGTCCGCGGTGCGCGCGCGGTCGCGGTCGCTCTTGCGGCGAAGTAGCTCCATCAGCGTCGCGGCCGGGATCAGCATCTCGCCCGAGGCGGCGCGCGTGACGGCCTCGGCGATGTCAGTCACACCCGTCGTCTTGAGCAGATAGCCACACGCGCCGGCTTCGACCGCGTCGAGCAGATCGTCCGCGATCGTCCCGCCCGTGAGGATCACGATGGCGATATTCGGATGACGCGCAAGGATGTGCGCGCCAGCCTGAATGCCTGAGCCGTCCGGAAGCTCTTCATCCATCAGAACGACGTCGGGCAACGATTCGTCGACGAGGCGCTCTGCATCGGCGACCGTCGCTGCAGTCCCGGTCACGACGATCCCTGGACGCCTACTGAGCACATCTCGCAGGCTCTCGCTGAAGGACGCGTGGTCGTCGACGATCATGACCCGCACCGCGTTCGCCATCGAACGCCATTGTGTTCTTGGCTACAACAGGCGTGAAGAGATGGATCCTTCCCCGCCCGTCCGAGCCCGTACCGCTCGAGGTGCGCTAGCGCTAGACCCAGCGTGCGACGAGCGCCGCCAGCGCGACCGCGAGCACGGCGAGCCATAGCAGCCGGAGCGCACCCTCGGGCGCCGCGATGAGCGACGACCCATCGATCGTCTCGCGCGATCCGTCGGCGAAGACGATCTCGCCTGACACGGCGGTCGCGCGCCTGCGGATCGCCCGAGCACGAGTCGAGAGACGACGTTGCGCAAGGCTGAGCAGCGCGGCCGCCGCCGCCGCGAGCGCCGCCGGAACTGGATGCGCACCGGTGGCGTATGCGGTGGTCACGACCGGGAACGCGCCCCACCCGAGCGCGAACCCGAGATCGGAGTGCACGACCGGCACCTCGAACGCATAGAGCACCACGAGCGCAGCTCCGCCAAGGACGAACGCGAGAAAGAGCCAGCCGAGCATCCACGCAGCGATGATCCCGAGGCCGACCGAGAGCGCGAGTGCGAGAGTGCCGAGTCCAACGAGCACCGGCGACGGTATGCGTGTTCGGAGCGGACGGCCGCGGAGCTCATCGAAAGCGTGCGCGCCGACGCCGACGGCGAGACCGAATGCCGCGAGCGCGCCGGCCACGATGCGCGGATCGGGCGATGGCGCGATCGCCGCGCCGAGCAGCACGTACGACAGATGCCAGACGGTGTACGGCGGGTGCAGCAGCGTCCAGTAGTCGCGCCACCCTCCGGAGCGCGTGGCGTAGAACGCCGGCGCGAGCGGCGGAGCCGGAACGACCGGTCGCGGTCCGTGGGCGCGCGTGGCGCTCATCACGACGCCGCCGCCGAGGCTCATGTGCGTGGTCCGCACGTCGACCAGACCGGCGCTGCGCCAGTACCGCTCGATCGCGGCCTGCGGGTGCGCCGCGTAGAAGCGCTCGATGCTCGGTCCGAGGAAAGCGCCAACTACCGACCACTTCGCGGATACGAGTCTTCCGGCGATCGGCAGTCCGACGCGTGTGTAGAGCCACCACAGCGGCCGCCACGCACCACGCGGGATAGCGAACTCGAGCGACGCGATGTGACCGCCGGGTCTCACCACGCGAGCGAGCTCGCGCATGACGAGCGCGGGATCGTCGACGTATCGAAGCAGGTAGGTGAACGTGAGATGGTCGAACGACGCGTCGGGGAACGGCAGACGTTCCGCGCGTCCTTCTACCAGTTGGTCGAAGACACCGTGCCGCGTCCGCGCGATCGCGAGCATGTCCGCGCTCTGATCGAGGCCGACGACCGCGCAGCGATAACGACGGACCAGCTGGTCGGCGACCATGCCGGTGCCCGTGGCGACATCGAGCACGCGGTCCCGCGGCGAGGCGCCGATCGCGTCGACCAGCTTCTTGCGCCACCGGGGATCTTGCCCGAACGAGAGGATCGTCGCGACGCGGTCGTACGAACGGGCGATGCCCGTGAAGATCCGTTCGGCGTCAGAGGCGACCATCTCCACCCGAGTCTGCGCCGATGGACGGACGGACAGGCGGGCGGCGGCGCTGCTTCCGCTTGTGGCAGCACCCTTGCTAAATTAAGGACCGTCGCCTGATGGAGCTACTGCTCAGCGACCGATCTGGCGAGACCGAAGTGATGCTCGTAAACGGCGAGGGATTCCGCGCGGCGCGACGACTGAACTAGGAGGCAAGCGCCGGCAAGACTGGCCCGTTGTTTCTACTTCGGACGCTCCTCGAGCCACGCGCAACCGAACGTACGACAGTCGTGGTCGCGCCGGTGGCTGCGGTGCCGTGGTCGCCAGAGCATCGCAAGCCAGACCACCGCGACGAATGTGAACTCGGCGAGGATGACCGCGATCTGTCCGAAGTCCGAGAGCTGCGCCAAGACTCCTTGCACCGGCGTTCCCCTTCGCTACCTCTGATCTGCCAAACGGGATTCCGCCGATCGCGTGACGCGAGTTGCGGTCTCAGTGCTGTGGCGCGGCCGACTATTCTCGCGCCGTGCTGAGCTATCGCAGGCGGCTACTGTCGCTGGCGGAAAAGTTTGGGTCCGACGGATTGGCGCGCCTGCGCCGTGCGTGGTGGCAGCGACAGATCTACGTCTACGTCACGCCCGGGGAGCTCCTCGTCGAGCGAGCGCTCGCCGATTTTCCCGAGGACATCAAGGCGCTCGGACGCCGCTGCAAGATCATCCGGACCGATGCGCGCAGCGGCGGTGGTTTCTACCCCGACCGCAACGAGGTCGAGCTCGCGGCGGGCGTGGAGACGTACGAGGGCCTGCGCCAGGTCGAGCTGTCCGCATGCCACGAGCTGTTCCACTACATCTGCTGGAACGATCTGCGCTATCGCGAGGACGAGGAACAGAACTTCCCCTATCTGCGTCGAGCTGTGTTCGAGAGCCGGACACTTTTGACCGCGTATCCGAGGTATCGGTCGTGGGTCACCGGATCGTTCCTCCGCCAGGGTGATCACGCCAATCCGGTCGAATACTTCGCCGACATCCCGACGAACTTCCGTCAGACGCAGGAGCTACCGCCACCCATCCGCGAGCACTTCGCGCCGCTCATCGATGGTGCGCCGTTGCCTTACGACATGTCGAAGGCGCCCGCGTGGACGATCGAGCCCTCGTCGCTCGAGCTGCGCACGTTCCAACGCTGGCTGGCGGGCGCGCAATGATGTCGAGACGCGAGGACCGCGACCCGGGAGACGGGGCTTCTGAGCCTGGCATAGTCGCCGCGCTCGCCGCCACTGCCGTCATCGCCGGGTAGCGATCCTCTGTGATGTTCGCGTCGCTATTGGAGGGTGTCTCTCCGGAACTAGATCGTCGGCACCTGATTCGGGACTTTCGTCACGTCGCCGGGTCCACGTCCAGGAAGACCGGTCGGCTCATCGACGATCGGTCCATCGCCGGGCGAGTCGCCGCCCTTCTTGCCGACGTCACCAGGCACGGGTTCGCCGGGACGCGGAGGAAGTCCGCGGTCCGACACTTACTCGCGACCCTGCTTGCCGACTTCGCCCTGGCCACCCTGCTTCACGGAGTCGCCCTGGCCGCCCTGCTTGCCAAGGTCGCCCTCGCCGCCCTGCTTACCGACTTCGTCCTGGCCACCCTGGCCGCCCTGCTTGCCGGTCTCGGGCCATTCGCCCTGCTTCTTGTCGCCCGGGTTGTTGGTGTTCTTCTCCTGCATTGAGAAGGGACCTCCATGCGCGTCGTCGCTTCGGCTCGAAGCGCGATGAGTTACCGAGCAGAAGGCGTGCCTGACACGGTCCGGGTAACGGTCAGGTCACGACGTTCGTGACTTCTACATCCGCCCGGCGAGAACCGCGACGCGCGCGCGGATCCCGTCGCGCACCTTTTTGAACGCCGCCAGACGCTCTTCATCCGTGCCCGTGGCTGCCGAGGGATCGGGGAAGCGCCACGAGAGCTTCATGCCTGAGCGCGGTGGCACGGGACAGTGCGCGTCACACACCGTGACGACGACGTCCCACGCTTCGCCAACGTCGTCCACGGTTTTGCTGTGTTGGCTGGAGATGTCGATGCCGACCTCGTCCATCGCCGCGATCGCGAGAGGGTGCACGCGCGTCGCCTTGGTGCCCGCGCTCTCGACCTCGAAGCGGTCACCCGCGATGGAACGTAAGAAAGCCTCGGCCATCTGCGAACGAGCGGAATTGTGTGAGCAAAGAAAGAGGACGCGCTTCTTCACGCGTCCATGATGCTGAACGCCACGAGGCGGCGCCGGTGGACCGGCGCCGCCTCGTAAGCGTTGTTCCCGTTTTAGGCGAGCTGGAGGATGTCCAGCAGCGAGCGCGGGGTCGTGCCGCCGCC
>JANMWW010000360.1:0-8476 GCA_031394155.1 Chloroflexota bacterium
GCACCTCGGCCTCGCCGAGCTGCTTGGGAAGGTAATCGCCGATCACCGCAAGCTCCTGTGCTTCCTTTTCCGCCAGCTCGGGCCGACCGCCCTTCTGGAACGCGTCGATGGAATCGCGTCGCATCTTCGCCTGCTTCTGCAGGACGTCCGAGATCGCGGCGTCGTCCATCGCGCTCGGATCCTTCTCCGCGAACGCCGCCGCGCGCGCGGGTTCATCCTTGCCCTCCGTGGTCAAGCGCTCGATCGCTGCCTGACGTCGATCCACGCCCTCCCGCTGCACAGCGGCCAGCACGAAGCGCAAGGTGTCACGACGGAGCGTGTCCTTGCTTCGCATCGCGGCTTTGAGGTCGTCCTCGAGCCGTGCCTTGAGCGCGGAGTTGATCCGGCTACTCCGCGACTAGCGCTTGCGCCGCTTTGCTTCCTTGCGCTTGCGGCGTGCTGCGGGACGCTCGTAGAATTCGCGTCGACGGGCCTCGGCGAGGATCCCTGCCTGCTGGATCTTCTTGTTGAATCGGCGGAGGGCGGCCTCGAAGGACTCCCCGTCGCCAACGATCACTTCAGACAATTACTTGGATCACCCGCCCTTTCTGGTCACAGAAGACAGTGCGGCGCGTCCGAAGACGCGTCCGTGTGGTCGAATCATACCCGCGCAGGCCTTGCTCGGTCGCGGTACAGATACGCGTATCTTTACTGACCGGCCGGTAGCGAGCGGCCGGTCAGGACAATACCCCGGTGCTCGAACCGATCCACCTGCTCGCGGTACTCGTGACCTACGTGCTCAGCAGCCTCTCCTTCCCGTGGCTCGTCGCCGGCCGGTATGGCGTCGACCTGCGCACCACCGGATCTCGCAAGCTCGGCGGCAGCAATCTGGTGAAGACCGTCGGCGTCGTGCCGGGTATCGCCGGCGGCCTGCTCGATGCGGCAAAAGGCTTCGCCGCCGTCCTCGTCGCGCGCGCGCTGGGGCTACCGCTCGACGTTCAGCTCGCCTGCGGGCTCGCCGCGAACGTCGGTCAGATGTGGCCGCTCTTCCACCGCTTCGATGGTGGCCGCGCGAATGCGACGGGCTGGGGGTTCGCGCTCGCGGCAGATCCCATCGCGGCGCTGATCATGGGCATCCCCCTGGCCGCGGCGCTCATCCTCACGATGACCGTGCGGCCCCGGCCCACGCGGCTGTTCCCCCTTGCCAGCCTGCTGTCCTTCTTCGTGTTTCCCGCGGTCATCTGGGAACAGGAGGGCACCACGCCAACGGTCGTCGCCGGTCTGGTCCTCGTCGCGCTGATCGTGATGCGGCGCGTCACCGCGGGGCTGCGGGACGACCTCGCCACCGGCGCGCCCGTGTCGCGCGTGCTCGCAAACCGTGCGCTCTACGACAGGAGCGAGCTCCAGGAGCGGGGCCTGGTCGCGATCTGAACATCGTGCGCCTTCGCGGCATCACCCATGCTCAGGCCAGCGGCGTGGACATGTTCTTCCCCGTCGTCAGCTGCCTGGCCTTCCTCTCGGGAAGCTGCCTCGGGTTCTTCTACGCCGGACGCGCGCACAGACTCTGGTAGCGCACCTCTAGTCCGGAGGCGCCTCGTCCAGCGCGTCCATCGCCACCGCCACCGCTGCGATCGCGGCGGTCTCCGCGCGAAGATTCCGTGAGCCCAGCGTGACGATGATCGCTCCGTTCTCGCGCGCGACCGCGATCTCCTCGTCCGTGAGACCGCCTTCGGGTCCGATCACCAGCGACATTTCGGCCACATCGCGCGGGATGACGTCACGCAGTCGCAACTCGTGCTCGTTCTCCCACGCCACGACGATCGGTCGCGGCAAGGCGGCGAAGAGTTCGTCCCACGTTCGGAGCTCGCTGACGGCGGGCGCCTGGCCCCGCCGAGCGGTCTCCGCAGATTCGCGCGCGATGCGCTCCCACCGATGGCGCTTCGCGTCCCCGAGCGCCTTCACGACCGACCGACTAGACACGAACGGAAGGATGCGAGCGACCCCGAGTTGGGTGACGGCCTCGACGATCTCCTCGCTGCGGTCACCACGTAAGAGCGGAAGTCCGAGCGTGAGCGCGACACGCGACTCGGTCGATGCGCCACCGCGTTCGCGAATGCGCGCGACGACGTGATCCGGCTCGACCGTCTCGAGCGTCGCGATCGCCTCGCTGCCGCCGGACACGAGCGTGATCTCATCACCCGGCTTCATGCGCAACACGACTGCGATCTGGCGCGCATGCGCTCCGTCGAGCGTGACCGAGTCCTCGTTGAGCAATGCAGCGCGAACAATGAACCGGTGCATCACTCAACCGCCAACGCGAAGCGACGACGGACGAGGCCGGCGAGGTCGAGGAAGGGGCCCGATGCTCTCGAGGACCGGAAACTCACGCGCGCGGTCCGCTGCGATCCACTGGACGGGACGAGAGAGCATGGGCCCCGCCCGAGGACACGTCGCCGGCCGAGTCCGTCGTTCATTCGTTCATCGCTTCAAGGCGAGACCGACCCAGTCGTCGCGCAGGTTGCGATCCACGAGGACGCGGAGTCCCGCCTCGAGGAATGCAGCGCGCGTCTGAGGCTCGCTCGGCGCGCTGATGCCGGTCACGATGAGCATGCCCTTCGGCGCGAGGCGCGCAACGAGGTCTCGAGCGATCAGCTGGAGCACGGGCGACACGATGTTCGCGATCACGACCTCGAAGCGTCCGGGCACGTCGCCGGCGCTCCCCTCGCCGACGGGGATCATGACGCCGTTGCGCACGGTATTTTCGCGCGCGGTCTCGACGGCGATGCCGTCGTTGTCGACCGCGACCACGGGCGATGCGCCGCGCTTGGCTGCGGCTATCGCGAGGATCCCGGATCCGGTGCCGACGTCGAGCACGCTCTTCCCTTCGAGCGGCAGCGTCGAGAGCGCGATCAGGCATTGCTGCGTCGTGGGATGCAGACCGGTGCCGAATGCCATGCCGGGATCGAGCACGATCTCGATGAGATCACGGTCCACCGGCGCGTCGGACCAGGTCGGACGCACGAGGAACCGTCCGATGCGCAGCGGCGTGAACTGCGCCTTCCACGACTCGAGCCAGTCCTCTTCCTTGATCTCGCGCGCGACCAGCTCGCCGATCGGTCCGAGGCCGAAAGCCTGCAGGTGCCCGAGCGCGTCGCGCACGTCGTTCACCCTAGCGACGACCTCGCCATCGTCGAGCAGGTACGCCTTCACGGTGTGATCGAGACCGCCACGCGGTTCCACCGGGATCTCGACGGCGATGCCCTGATGTCCGACGCGCGTCAGGATCTCGCTGACAGCCTCAACGGCCTCCGCGTGAACGGGAACGACGAGCTCGAGCCAGCGTCGCGCGGCGCTGGTCATTCGCCGCCGATGGCGTCCTTGATCCGGTCGAACATCGTGCGCGCATCATCGGTCATCTGCTCCGGCGTGCCTTCGAGCTCGTGCAAGCGCTTGTAGAGCGCGCGCTGTTCCTTGCTGAGCGCGCGCGGGACCGCCACGTCGAGATACACCAGCTGATCACCGCGGCCGGTGGTGCCAAGGTGCGGCACGCCCTTGCCGCGCAGGCGCACCATTTGTCCGTGCTGCGCGCCAGCCGGGACCTTGACGCTCGACTCCGCACCGTCGATGGTCGGCACGACGAGGTCATCGCCCAGCGTCGCCTGCGCCGGGGAGACGCGGAGCACGTGGATGAGATCATCGCCTTCGCGGCGGAACAGCGCGTGCTCCTTGATGCGGATGAGGACGTAGAGATCGCCTGAGGGCCCCCCGCGCATGCCGGCCTCGCCCTCGCCGGCGACCCGGAGCTGCTGTCCGTCATCGATGCCTGCGGGGATCGCGAGCTCGAGATCGTGTTCCTTGCGCTCGCGGCCTTCGCCGCGGCACTTCGTGCAGACCTTGTCGACCGTCTTGCCGGCGCCCCCGCAACGCGGGCATGTCGCGACGTTGACGAATCGCCCGAACACTGACTGCTGCACCTGGCGGACCTCGCCGCGACCGCCGCAGGTGCCGCACTGCGTGATCTCGGAGCCCGGCTCCGCGCCGTTGCCTTCGCATCGCGCGCAGGTCACAAGGCGCGGCACGCGGATCCTGCGCTCGCCGCCCTTGACCGAATCCAGCAGCTCGATCTCGATCTCCATGCGCAGGTCCGCGCCACGCATCGGCCCGCGCGGCTCGCGCCGTCTGAACTCGGATCCAAAGAACGTTTCGAAGAGATCCCCGATGCCGAAGTCGCCGCCCTGCGCGCTGCCGAACATGTCGTAGCGCTGCCGGCGCTCGGCGTCCGAGAGGACCTCGTACGCCTCGGTGACCTGCCGGAACCGCTCGGTGGAGCCCTGGTCCTTGGAGACATCGGGATGGAACTCACGCGCCAGCTTGCGGTAGGCACTCCGGATCTCCTCGACCGAGGCGGTCCGGGCAACGCCCAGCACGGCGTAGTAGTCGGTGACGGTGGCCATTCCTGTCATTATCCCGGCTCATGGATGAGATCTTTCGCTATGCCGTGCAATTCCTTCATGTCTTCAGCGGCATTCTCTGGATCGGCGGCGGCCTCTACACCCTCTTCGTGCAGACCCCGGCACTCCTCGCCGCACCGCCGCAGGCGCGCGGTCCGGTGCTGGGGCAGATCGTTCCGCGGCAGGTGAACTACCTTCTGCGACTCGGCGAGGTCACCGTGGCCCTCGGAGTGCTCAATGTGTTCGCCAGCGGGAAGGCCCGCCTGCTACAGGAGGCTCTTGGCTCACGCTGGTCCCTCGCGATCATCGTCGGCGGGATCCTGGCGGTCGTCCTGCTCGCGATCGGACACGCGATCCTCAAGCCCTCGGCAATGCGGCTCCTCGAGCTCGGCCCGCGCGCGGCCGGAGGCGATGCCGGCGCCGGCGCGGAGGTCGCGGCGATCATCGCACGCCTCAAGATGGTCGGCTACGCGCAGATCGGGCTTGGGCTCGCGATCGTCGCCGCGATGGTGCTCGCCCGCTTCAGCTGATGGGACTCGTCTTCGCGTCCATCGCGCCACATGGAAGCATCGCCATCGCCGAGTGGTGCACGCCGGAGCAGCGCCCGCTCGCCGCACGCACGCGGGCGGCGTTCGAGGATCTCGGCCGGCGCTTCGACGCCGCGAAGCCGGACGCGACCGTGCTCCTCACGCCGCATCACGTCCACGTCGAAGGTCACATGGCGGTCGTGCGGTCAGGCGCGATGCACGGCGTCCTCGAAGGCGGGGCGTCACGCGTCGAGCTTCGCGCGCACAGCGATCCCGCACTTGCCGGCGACCTGCAGCGGGCGATCCTCGAAGCGGGCATCCCCGTCGTCGGCGTCTACTACGGAGCGAACGATCACGCGGCGTCAGTGATGCCGATGGACTGGGCCACGCAGATCCCGATCCACTTCATGGGCGGCCGCACGACGCCACCGGTGCCCATCGTGATGGTGGCCCCGGCACGCGACCTGTCGTGGGATCTTCACGTCGCCGCCGGGCGCGCGATCGCGAAGGCAGCGGCGCAGTCGGGCAAGCGCGTCGCGCTGATCGCGTCCTGCGACCACGGACACGCGCACGATCCGAAAGGCCCGTACGGGTACTCCCCCGCCTCGAAGATGTTCGACGATCGCGTCGTCGATCTGGTGAAGCGCAACGCGCTCAGCCAGCTGCTGTCCTTCGAAGCCCCGTTCGTCGCGGACGCGAAGGCCGATTCGTTCTGGCAGATGCTGATGCTCCACGGCGCGATCGGCGACCGCTGGCGCGCCGACCTTCTGTCCTATGAAGCTCCGACGTATTTCGGCATGCTCTGCGCGGCCTTCGCGCCACCGGATTAGCCGGACTTGGCGGGCTTAGCCGGACGAGCGGCCTCTCCCATCGAGCCTCGATTCGCGGCAACTCGCAATAGCACCGAGACCCACATCCCGAACGGCTTGAGGCGCTCCACGATCTGTCGAAGCTCGTCACCACTCGGCACGTCGCTGAGGTCGTGCGCGTCCGCGAGCGCCCGCACTGTGCGCGGCTCATCGATCGGAAACGGCTCGGTGACGCCCGCAGCACGCAGGTAGATCCCTCCGGACCAGAACGGTCCGATGCCGCGGATCTGCTGGAGCGCGAGAAGCGCCTTCTCATAGCCCAGCTCCTTCAGATGCGTCACGTCGAGCACGCCGTCCAGGGCCGCCCGCGCGACGCCATGCAAGCGCGTGATCTTCTCCGCGGGGACACCGGCGAATGTCTTGACGCGGAGAAGCCGCTCCGGCGCGGGCAGAGCCCGCACGTCCTGAGTCCCGATCCTCACGACGTCACCATATGCGGCCGTGAGCGCCGCTTTCACGCGCGCCGCCTGGGCCTGAGCGATCCGTTGTGACAGCACGGCCCACACAGCGGCTTCGTACGGCGACGGGAAGATGACCGGGCGCAAGCCGGGGAATGCGCGCATGACCCGACCGATGGCCGCGTCGCGCCGCCCGACGAGCGGATAGTCGGTCGCGTCGACATCCAGCGAGAACATGCGCGCGACCTGCGCGAGGGCGGCCGCCGATGCGCGAGTGCCGCCGATCTCGACCGTCACCGTGGAGCCGTCCTCGCGCACGATCGCGCCGACCGGCTCGAACGAGCCATCGCGGCCGAAGGCGATGAGCGCGGTCCCGTCCGGGCGGGCGAAGTGCCTGACCGGTTGCCACGTCTTGAGCATGTCGAACGAGGCCGACCAGGCGAACGGCCCGCGTGGCGTTATCACGGTCGCCTGCGACATCCCGCGAGCCTATCGGGAACCATCCGCCCGCCGCGGCGTCTCCTCTGTATCCGGCGATAGGCCGGAGGGAGAACGGTATGAGACGGTTCCTTGCCGGCGCGGCCGCCCTCGTCGCGGCATTCCTCGTGACCAGCCAGCCCGCGGCGGCGTGCGCCGGCCTCATCGGGCCGAACGGCGCCGTGAATCTCCTTCGCACGACGACCTTCGCCGGATATCACGACGGCGTCGAGCATTACGTGACGTCGTTCCAGTTCGCGGGCGGCAGCGGCCAGTTCGGATCCCTCGTGCCGCTCCCCGGCATCCCCAGCGACGTCATCCGCGGCGGCGATTGGACGCTCCAGCGCCTGATCCGCGAGACCGAGGTCTTCGGCAAGCGTGGTGAGCTCATCAGGGCGACCGCGGCCGCGGCAGGCGATGCGGTCGTGCTCCTCCAGGTGAAGATCGACGCACTCGACATCACGATCCTCCAGGGTGGCGGCGCCAGCGTCGCAGGCTGGGCCACCGAGCACGGCTTCCGTCTTCCGCCCGACGCTCCCGAGGTCCTCGACTTTTACGCCGCGCGCAGCCCGATCTTCATGGCGGCCGTCTTCGACGCCGATGCGGCGAAGGCCCGCGGGCAGAAGATCGGCGACGGCACGCCGGTGCACCTCGCGATCCCGACGGCCGCGCCGTGGGTCCCCCTGCGGATCCTGGCACTCGGCAAGTCACCGGCTGACCGTGTGGACGCAGACGTGTACCTGCTGACCGACGCGAAGCCAAACATGCTGCCGACACCGATCGGCCTCAACGGCATGCGTATCGACCACAGCGCTGCTGCGACCGAGTCGCTGCTCACCGACCTGCGCTCCGACAAAGGCATGGGCTGGGTCCCCTCATCGGGATGGCTGACGAAAGTCGTCATCGACGGATCAGCGGCACAGCTCAAGTACGACCTCGCGATCTCCGCGACCGCGAGCGCTCCATCACCCGTCGCCGCCGGCCTCGAGACCCCGATCGCACCGCTTCGCTCTGGGGTCCCGGAACTCGCCGGCTTCGCGCTCGTCGCGATGACCCTCGTCGCTCTCGGCGGCGTGCTGCTCCTGCGGACGCCGAAGAACGGGACCGTGACCCGGTGAATCACGGTGCAGGCTCGCGCCTCGTCGGCGCGCTCCTGTTGGCGCTCGTCGCGGTGGCGGCGAGCGCCTGCGTCCCGGCGGATGCGTCCACGCCGGTCACCGTGAACATCCGCATCCATTACTCGAAGTTCGAGCCGGCCTCGATCACCGTGCCGGCGGGCGTGCCGGTGACCTACGTGATCCGCAACGACGATCCCATCGACCACGAGTGGCTGGTCGGTGACGCCTCATTCCACGTCCGTCACCGGACGGGCACCGAGGCGGTGCACGGCGATCGTCCCGACGAGGTCTCGCTCCCGCCCCTATCTGTGAAGACGACCACGCTCACGCTTCCCGCGGGGACCTACACCTATATCTGTCACTTCCCGCTGCACGAGCAGTACGGAATGATCGGGATCGTGACCGCGCGCTAGCTCGGCGCAATAGCGTGCGCTGACCGATTACGGAAGCGTGAGTTTCCCGTCCCAGCTTTCGTTCGATGAGACGTAGATGGTCGGGATCTCCACCGTCAGTGTCGCATCGGCCGGCGGTGCAGGCGTGAACTTGGCGTACAGGTTCGCGCTCGAACTGACCCGCTCGACGCGCACGTATCGGTAGGCCGTCCCGCGATCGTCGCGGACCGTCGGCGGGTCGGTGACGACAACGGTGCCGGTGACG
>JANMWW010000392.1:0-6481 GCA_031394155.1 Chloroflexota bacterium
ACGCAGCAGGAAGAGCGCGAGATCATGGATCGGCAGACGTCGGGCGTGACGCCGGTGATACGGCGCGTCGCGACACCGAAGGCTGTGCTCGACGCACGGGCCGCCGTGCGTCAGGTCCACATGGAGGAATCCCTCAAGGACTACATCGTGCGGATCGTCTTCGCGACTCGCGAGCCCGGCCAGTTCGGTCTCGACGAGCTGAAGCCGATGATCTCGTTCGGCGTCTCGCCACGCGCATCGATCTTCATCTCGCTCGCCGCCCGGGCGAATGCGTTCCTCGAAGGGCGCGACTACGTGCTTCCTGACGACGTGAAAGCGGTGGCCGTCGACGTCATGCGCCATCGGCTCATCGTCACGTATCAGGCGGAGGCGGAAGAGGTCACGCCGGAAGTGGTTATCACGCAGGTGCTCGACAAGGTCGCGCTGCCCTAGCCATGTCGCTCGCACGTGCGGTCGACCGCGCGGACCGCGAGCCGATGCTTCCGTCGAGCGTCGTCCGACGCATCCGCGCCGTCGAGATCAAAGCGCGGATCCTCGCCGACGAGGCACTCCTTGGCACATATCGCAGCGTCTTCCGAGGCTCCGGCCTCGAGTTCGAAGAGGTCCGCGAATACGAGCCGGGCGATGACATCCGCAGCATCGACTGGAACGTGACCGCGCGCATGGGCACGCCGTATATCAAGAAATTTCGCGAGGACCGCGAGCTGAGCATCTTTCTGGCGGTCGACGTGTCGGCGTCGTCGTGGTTCGGGACCGTGGCGCAGAGCAAGCGTGAGCTCGGCGCGGAGGTCGCAGCGCTTCTCGCGCTGACAGCGATGACGAACAATGACCGCGTCGGCCTGCTGCGCTTCGCGTCCGGGATACAGGAGTGGCTGCCCTCGAGCCGCGGCCGCGATCATCTCCTGCGCGTCATCCGCGCGCTCCTCTTTGCGCCGCCGCGCCGGACTCGTACGGAGCTTTCCGCTGCCGCGCGCTTCCTCACGAACGTGACGAAGAAGCGCAGCGTCGTATTCGTCATCTCCGACTTCATCGACGTGACGATCGACGACTCGATGCGCATGCTCGGACGGAAGCACGACGTCATCGCGGTCCTGCTCAACGACCCGCGCGAGATGGAGCTGCCCGACGTCGGCGTCGTCGCACTCGAGGACGCCGAGACGGGCAAGACGGCGTACATCGACACGTCCGACCGCCGTCTACGCCAGGACTATGCGGCCCGCGCGTTGCAGCGCCGCATCGATCGCCGGCGCGCACTCGGTCGGATGAAGATCGACAGCCTCGAGCTGTATACGGACCGGCCGTTCGTACCCGCGCTCATGGCGTTCTTCAATGCACGGACGCGGCGCGCATGAGAAGGCTCGTGGTCGTCATGGCCGTCGCCGCGATCGCACTGGCGATCACGTCACCCGCGGGTGCAGCCGACCCGGTCAACGCCGCGGCCACGGTCGACCGCACCACGATCACCGTCGGCGGACGTATCGCGCTCTCGGTCATCGTCGATGCCGAGCCGGGCTACCTCCCGAGCGATCCGACCATCGCACGGCAGATCGGATCATTCGAGGTTGTACAGACGCAGGCCGCGCAGAAATCGACGCGCGGCGCGCAGATCCGCTTCACGTATCGCTACTCGATCACGGCGTGGATCGTCGGAGACCTTGTCCTGCCGTCGATCGCCGTCACGTACCTCGGACCGAACGGGGTGTCGGGTACCGCTCAGACCGCCGAGACGCCGATCAAGGTGGTCACGGTCGCGGCGGCGGGGGAGAACCTCGGTGAGCTCAAGCCCCTGAAGCCCCAGCTCACCGTGCCCGAGGCGCTGCTGCCAGTCCTGACTCGCGTTGGCTTGGGGCTGGCCATCGCGGCGGGCGTCACCAGTCTCGCCGCACTGCTGTTCTGGCTGATCCTTCGCCGGCGAGGCGCTGCATTGCTCGAGCAGCGGCTCACTCCCGTGCAGCGCGCGCTGAGCGAGATCGGTCAGCTCGCCGACCTGCGGCTGCCCGAGCAGGGGAAGACCGCGGAGCACTACGACCGGCTGACCGCGAGCTTGCGCCGCTACGCCGTCGAGCGTTTCGGAGTCCAGCCAGGTCGCACAAGCCGCGAGGTCCGCGACGCGTTGGAGCGCGCCGGCCTCGAGCGCACGCAGGCCGCGGCCATCTACGAGATCCTCCGGGAGGGAGACGAGGTCCGCTTCCGCCACGCGATCCCGTATCCGGCGCACGCCCAGAACGCGGTGCGCGCGGCGCTCGATGTGATCCGGCGCGCGGCCAGCGCCGAGGAATACGAAACGGCAGCGCTGCAGACGCAATGAACGTTCGCCTCTTCGGCACCGACATCGCGTTCGAGGCCCCGTGGGCGTTCGCTCTGCTCACTGTCGCGCTCGTCGCGCTGGCATTCGAGCTCCGTCGCGAGGGCGTGCAGCCGGCCGGGATGCTGTTCTCGTCGCTGGGACTTCTTCCCGCGGCGCGCGGCAGCTGGCGCGTTCGGTCGCGCTGGTTGCTTCTTCCGGTGCGCGTGCTCGGCGTGGCCGCTCTCATCACCGCGCTGGCAGCACCGCAGGTCGTCGAGGCGTCGTACGACGTCCCGGCGGAAGGCATCGACATCGTGATCGCGCTCGATACGTCCTCTTCGATGACGCAGACGGACTTCGGCGGCCAGAGCCGCCTCGAAGCATCAAAACGCGTCATCAACGACTTCCTCAGCGGATTGAAGAATGATCGGGCAGCCGTCGTGATCTTCAGTGCAGAAGCCATGGTCTTGAGCCCGCTGACCCTCGATTACCTCGCGGCGCAGCGGCTGGTGCAGCCGCTCGAGGCAGGGAAGCTGCTGCGCGATGGCACCGCCATCGGGACCGGACTTGCGACGGCACTGAACGCGGTGCGGGCATCCACCGCGCGCTCGAAGGTCGTCGTCCTCCTGACCGACGGACAGAACAACACCGGCGACATCGCGCCACTGGACGCGGCGCAGATCGCGAAGATCCTCGGCATCCGCGTGTACACGATCGGTGCGGTCCCGAGCGCAGGGCGCGGCGCCGGCGACGTGGATGAGGCGCTGATGCGGCAGATGTCGCAGCTCTCCGGTGGTCAGTACTACCGCGTGTCCGATGAGACCGCGTTGCGCAACGTGTACCGCGAGATCGAGGCCCTCGAGAAAGCGCGCGTCGGCAGCCGGGGCTTCATCGAGACGCACGATGCGACGTTGCCCTTCGTCGCGCTCGGTGCGGGGCTGCTCGTGCTGGAGCTCCTGCTGGCGACGACGCTCTTGCGGCGGACGCCGTGAACCTGTCGACGCTCGGCCTCGCGCGTGCCGAGCTCATCTGGCTGCTCGCGCTCACGCCGCTCCTGCTCGCGCTCGTCGTGATGGCCGCACGGGCGCGCATCCGTGCGCTGCGCATCTTCGGCGGCGCGTCGGCGCTCACGGCACGCAGCAGCTGGCGCATCTGGTTCAAGAGCGCGTTGCTGCTCCTCGCCTTTGTGTCGATCGTGTTCGCGCTCGCGGGACCGTATGTCGATCTACGTCTGCGGGGTGCCCGGCGGCTCGGGGTCGACATCGTGCTCGCGATCGACGTGTCGCAGTCGATGGCGACGCGCGACGTCGAACCCGACCGGCTGCGCGCGGCGCGGCACATCGCGGAGCAGCTCGGTGAGCGGATGATCGGGAGCCGCGTGTCGCTCGTCCTGTTCGCCGGTCAGGGGACCCTTCGCTACCCCGCCACGACCGATCTGCGGATCCTCGGCGAAGTGCTCGACAACTCGGGCAAGGGTGTGCGCCTTCAGCAAGGCTCGTCGCTCGCCGCTGCGATGGAAGCGGCTCTCTCGGCATTCCCAGTCGACGCGGAGCTCGGCCGAGGACGCGCGGTCGTGATCGTCTCGGATGGCGAGGTCACCATCGGTGGCGCGCCGGAGGTCGCCACGCTCGTCGACCGCGGCATCCAGCTCTACTCGATCGGCATCGGCACACCCACTGGCGGACAGATCCCGACCTATGACGCGCTCGATGGGAAGTTCACCGGATATCTCCGCGGGCCTGACGGGGTCGCGATCGTGAGCAGGCTCGACGAGAACGCGCTGCGGCAGCTCGCCGAGTCGGCGAAGGGTCGTTACTGGCGCTTCGCCGGCGACGACGGCGTCATCGGGGAGCTCGCCGCGCAGATGCACGGGCTCGAGGCGATCGAGCCGGTCGAGAACGCCGGGTCAATTCCTGATGAGAAGTCGCAGCTCTTCGTCGCCCTCGCCGTTGGCCTGGTGCTGCTCGACCGGCTCATCTCCGACCGCAGGCGCATGCCGATGCCCGAGACCGCTCGGGTGCCGAAGCCGAAGCCGCGCCGCCGTCGGCTGCTCGGGATCGCGATCGGCTCTGCGTTGCTGTGGAGCGTTGGGTGCGGCCAGAGCGGAGCGACCGTGGACCGCGCGAATGGGCGGTTCACCGCGGGTGACTATCAGGCTGCGCTCGTGGACTACCGCGACCTGCAGCAGGGCATGCCCAACGCGCCCGAGCTCTCGATCAACGCGGGCAACGCGCTGCACATGCTTGGTGACTTCGCGCGCGCGCTGCCCGACTACGCGAAGGCCATCGACATCAGCGAGCGCGGAGTCCGCGCGATCGCGCAGTACGACCGCGGCAACACGCTCTTCCGCCTGGGCCGGCTGGAAGACGCGCGCGATGCGTATCGCGAAGCGCTGCGTCTGGATCCGAACGACCGCGACGCGAAGTTCAATCTCGAGCTCGTCGATCGCACGATCGCCGCGCGCAGCGCCTCGCAGACTCCGCTGTCGGGCGGGAGCCTCCCATCCGGAGCGAGCAACGCACCTGGCGCCACTGGCGCGAGGGGCCAGACCGGCCCGAACGGCTCGCCCGATCCAGGTCAGGGCCCGGGAACGCCGACGACCGACCAGACGGCACCGACGAATGACCGAGCTCCCGGCGAGCCGACGCCCGGCGATATTCGTGCGCTGCTGAATAACTTCCGTTCACAGCTGAGCTACGACGAAGCGCTCCGAGTGCTCGATGCCTTGCAGGGCCAACAGCGTGGCGTCGAGCAGTTGCTCGAAGGACCGCGTCGCGCGACACCTCAGAACCCCGAGTACTAGAGCGAGCCGTCGGCGTGAGCCGCGGGTCCTGCCGGGGTCTCGGTGTCCCCTCGCTCGCGAGTTGGCCTCCCCGCCCGAGCCTCGCTGGATCGCCGCGTAATGGCGGGGCCCCCTCCACTCTCGCGTCGCGAGGGGACATCCTCGCCCCGTCACCCGCAGCTCAAGCCGACGAGGCGTCTAGATTTCGACTTGCCTTCCGATGCCACGCTCCCTGGCAAGCTTCAAGACGAGCGCGGTCGCGGCGGCGTCCTCAACAGCAACGCCAACAGACTTGTACAAAGTGATCTGCTGATCGTTCGCGCGTCCCGGTCGCGCGCGCGAGACGAGCTCGCCGAGCTCAGCGTGAATGTGCTCCTTGGTGATCCTGCCGTCGCGGATCGGCCAGTTGATCTCGTTCGACCCACTGGGCGGGGCCGCGAGCACCGCGGCGCGCGACTCGACGACAAGCAGCGCGTCGGCGATCGTTCCCTCGTCGACCTCGCGGCCCGCGGTGTTGTAACCGACCGAGTTCACGTGCGCGCCGTCCTTGAGCCATTCACGGCGGACCACCGGTTCGGCGGCGTGCGTGCACGCGCACACCACATCGGCTTCGCGCACGGCCTGCTCGATGCTCACGTACGTGCCGACCTCGCGCCCGTGTCCTCCTCCGAACTCCTGCGCGAGGGCCTTCGCCTTCTTGGGATCGCGGCCGACGACGCAGACGCTTCCGAAGGGGCGCACGCGGGACACAGCCTTCAGGTGCGCGCGCGCCTGCACTCCGGTCCCGATCACGACGAGCCGGTACACCTTCTGACGCGCGAGGAGGTCGGTCGCCAGCGCCGATGCCGCCGCGGTCCGAGCGGCGGTGATCGCCTCTCCGTCGAGCAACGCGATCGGCGTGCCTGTCGTGGCGTCGAACGCGACGATCACCGCCTGATGCGTCGGGCGGTCGGTGTTGCGGGGGAACAGGGACACAAGCTTCGTGGTAAGGGCGCCAGCCGTCGGCAGGTACGCCGGCATCGCCGCGAGCAGCCCGTCGCGCTCGCTGACCATCGCTGCGATGCGCGTCGGCATCGAGGCTCGCCCCGCAGAGAGATCCGCGAGCGCCGCGGCGACAGCGCCGCGTAGCAGATCGGCATCGAGAAGGGCTTCGACCTCCTCGTGGGACAGAATCAGCACGCATTCATGGTGTCAGACCGCTCTCTCGACCGCTAACCTATCTGGCAATGAAGGCTAGATGGCGCGCGTCCTGATCGTCGAGGACGACCCGGCGAGCATGGATCTCGCCGTCCGGATCGTCCGACTCGAGAAGCACGAACCGATAACCACCGCCGACGGCGAGACGGCGCTGGCCGTGGCTCTCGCGGTGCGTCCGGACCTCATCCTTCTGGACCTGCATATACCGAGGCTCG
>JANMWW010000110.1:0-6298 GCA_031394155.1 Chloroflexota bacterium
CCACGAGCCACGGGAAGCCACGAGCGGCGGAGATGAACGCGAAGGAGAGGAACGCGAACACCGCCACGCCGCCCGCCAGCCCGTCGAGCCCGACCGAGAGAATCACGCCGTTGGACATCGCCACGATCGCGAACACCGCGAGCACGACGAACACGACCGGTCCGATGATCACCTCGCCGACGAGCGGCACGTAAACGCCGGTGATGTTGAAGTGCCGCTGGATGTACAGCGCGGCCGCGATGGCGACGATCGCCTGCCACACCAGCTTGTGCCGCCCGCGGATGCCGAAGCCGTACACCACATTCACGTAGTCGTCGATGAACCCGAGAATGCCGACGGCGATGAGCGTCGCGATGGGCACGATGGTCTGGGGCAAGAAGTCATCGCGCTGCGCGGTGGGCAGCGCGATGAGCACGAGCAGCCAGAGCACCGAGACGACGAAGATGAAGAGGACGCCGCCCATCGTGACCATGCCCTGCTTCGTGAGCAGGTGCGAGGGCGGGCCCTCACGCCGCACCTGCTTGCCCATCCGCAGGCGACGCAGCAACCGGATATAGGGACCGCCGAGGACGAGGCCGAGCAGGAATGCCGCGAGCAGCACGCCGAGCGCGAGGATCGCCACTAGACCGCTGCCCCGACGAGCGCGTCCGCCAGCCGGTCGAGCGCGAGCGAGTGCGAGCCCTTCACCAGGATCGTGTCGTCGGGCTTTTGCAGACGCTTGAGCAGGACGAGCGCCTCGGCCCCGTCGGCGACGACGTGCGTCTCGCGCAGCCCGGCGCGCTTCGCTGCATCGACCGCCGTGCGCGCGAGCTCCCCGACGCCGACCAGGATGTCCGTGCTGCGGGCGGCCTCGCGCCCGACCTCTTCGTGCGCGTCAGCGGACAGCGTGCCGAGCTCGAGCATGTCGCCGATCACCGCGATGCGGCGGCCGCGCACTTCGCGCAGGACCGCAAGCGCGGCCATCACCGAAGCCGGGCTTGCGTTGTAGGAGTCGTCGATCACCGTCAGAAGGTGAGCGCGTCGGATCTCCATGCGATGCCGCGGCTGTTCGAGCGTGCCGAGCGCGATCGCGGCTTCCTCGAGCGGAACTCCGAGCGCGCTGGCGCTGCCAAGGGCCGCGAGGGCGGCCACGACGATGTGACGGCCCGGCAGCGGCACCTTCACGTCGGTGCCCTGGCCCTCGTACGTCGCCGTGAAGCGCAACCCGTCGATGCCGCTCGTCCGCACGTCGGTCGCGCGAAGCGTGGCGTCTTCGCTCTCGCCGAAGAGCACGACGCGCGCGCGGGTGCGCGGCGCCAGAGCACGCACGAGCCGATCGTCCGCATTCAGCAGCGCCACGCCATCCTCCGGGAGAGACTCGATGAGCTCAGCTTTTCCCGCGGCGATCGCTTCAACGCTCGGCGTGCGCGAGAAGTGCACCGGCTTCTCGGGGATGCGCGTGATCACGCCGACGCGCGGACGGACCAGCAGGCAGAGATCCGCGATCTCGCCAGGGACATAGAAGCCCATCTCGATCACCGCGACCTCGTGGCTCGGCTCGAGGCCGAGCAGCGTGAGCGGGACACCGATCTCGTTGTTGAACGACGCCGAGGTCTTCAGCACGCGATAGCGCGCACCGAGCGCCGCGGCGATGGCTTCTTTCGCCGTTGTCTTGCCGACATTGCCGGTGATGCCCACGATCGGAATCGGCTGACGCTCACGCACGCGCTCGGCCAGCGCCCGCAGCGCACGCTGCGAGGAAGCGACCTGCACAATGGGCGCGTCAGCTGAAACCCCGGCGATCCGTCGCTCGACCACCGCGGCCGCCGCCCCATGCGCGAAGGCGTCGGCGACGTAGTCATGTCCATCCCGTTGATCGCGCAGCGCGAAGAAGACCTCCCCCGGCCGCGCCAGACGCGAGTCGAACGCACCGCCGGTATAACGCGCATCGCGCGCCGGCGCCCCATTGATGACCCGGCCGCCTGTTGCGTCGAGAAGATCGTCGAGCGTGAACATGGGCGAATGGTACCGACGCTCAGGGTCTATCCGGCTGCACGCGAGTTGTGCGAAGCGCGTCCTCGGCGATGGCGCGGAACGTGTTCATCGCCGTGATGGTGCCGAGCAGCTTCGACTGAGGCCGCTCGAGCACGATGACCGCGACGAAACGCGGATCGTTGGCCGGCGCGAATCCCGCGAACGATGAGATGTACGCATCGTCGACGTACCGACCGTCGTCGCTCGGGATCTGAGCCGTGCCCGTCTTGCCCGCCACGCTGTAGTGCGGGATCGCCGCAAGGTTGGCGATCCCCTTGTCGACGGTGGAGGTGAGCATCGCGCGCAGGGTCGCAGCGGTCTCCGGCGTGATCGGGCGCCGGACAGCGACGGGCGCGGTGCGGTGCTCCCCATCCGCATCGCGCCGCGCCGCTACGGCGTACGGCTGGTAGAGGGTGCCGCCGTTCGCGATCGCCGCGTACGCGGCCGCGAGCTGCAGCGGCGTGACGGCCACACCTTGCCCGTACGCGATCGTCCCGAGATCGACCGGGTACCACTCCGCGAGCGGGCGAACGGATCCGACGGCCTCAGCCGACAGATCCACGCCCGTCACGGCGCCAAAGCCAAACGCGCCGAGGTACGAGTGCAGCTGCTCGGCCCCAAGCTTCTGCGCGACGAACACGGCGCCGGCGTTCGCGGAGTGCTCGAGGATCTGCGTGACCGTGGACGTGCCGTAGGACTTGCTGCCTGCGTTGCACAGGCGGCGACCGCCGATGACCGTGCAGCCGATGTCGACGTAGGTCGTGTTCGGCGTGACGACGCCTTGATCGATGGCCGCCGCGAGCGTGATCGCCTTCATCGTTGACCCCGGCTCGAAGCTCCACGAGATCGCGCGGTCCATGAGCGCCTGCGGGTCCGCCTTCGCGACGGACGATGGGTCGTAGCTTGGATACGAAGCCAGCGCGAGGATCGCGCCGTCGCGCGGATCGAGGATGACGACGGATCCGCCGGTCGCCTTCTCCTTGTCCATCGCCGCCTTCAAGGCGCGCTCGGCCGAGGTCTGGATGACCAGATCGATCGTGAGGGTCAGGTCGGCGCCGTTGACCGGCGGGCTCGCGGTGCGCAGTCCGATGGCGAGGTCACGGTCCTTCGGATCGCGCTCGACGACAAGCCGCCCCGGAAGGCCGCGCAGCATCGCGTCGTACTTTCCCTCGATGCCGTATTGGCCGAGCCCGTCGTCGTTCACGAATCCAAGGACGTGCGCTCCGACCGCGTCGTTGGGATACATGCGCTTCGGCTCGGTCTCAAAGCCGAGCCCGCTGATCCCCAATAACTCGACGGCATGCGCGGTCTCTTCAGGCAGCCGGCGCCGAAGGTAGAGCCAGTCCGCTCCCGCATCCAATGCCCGGAACACCACATCAGAACTTGAACCGAGTAGCGGTGCCAGCTTGGCCGAGACTGCCCTGAGCGCATCCTTATCGCCGATCCGCTTGGGGATCGCGTAGAGCGAACGCAGCGGGACCGTCGTCGCGAGCATCGCGCCCGTGCGGTCGCGCACGACACCACGCTGCGCGGCGAGCACCAGATCGCTGCGGACCTGGTCGGTAGCGCCCTCGAGCAGCGCGCCGCGGCCGATCGTCTGCCAGTAGCCGACGCGCAGCGATAACAGGAGCGTTGCGCACGCGAACAGAGCGAAGGTCACGCGCAACCGGCGTGCAGAGACGGTCTCTGTCACCCTTCCTCCACTCCTCGATGTCGGCAAGGTGCTCGCTCCCCAGCAGCACCTCGGGCTCGCTAGCGCTTGGCGGCTGTCGGCTCCAGCTGAACGACGGGGATCGTCGCGACGCGTACGAGACCGGTTTTCTTTGCCTCAGCCTCGATGCGTGCGGGGGAATCGAGACGCGCGTTCTCGACCTCAAGAAGCGCGTTCTGCCGGCGGATCTCATCGCGCACCTGCTCGAGGCGCTGCGCCTCGTAGCCGCGCGTCGAGACGGTCGTGGTCTGGGCGAGATACAGCATCGCGAGCACGAACACGAACGCGATCGCCGCGCTCACCGCGACGAACGTGCGCATCTCCCAGGTCGTGCCCTTCGTGGTCCGCCGTATTGCCCGTGCCGTGTGGCGGGGACGCGGATGCACCGCGCGGCGCACCGGCGCCGCGCGCACGGCCTGCGTCGCGATCACGGGGAGATCTTCTCCGCGATGCGAAGGACTGCGCTGCGGGCGCGCGGGTTGCGTGCGACCTCCGCCGAGTCCGCACGAAGCGGACGCCGGGTAACGACACGCAAGCCCGCGCGATGCCCGCAGACGCAGGTGGGGAGGTGGGGAGGACAAATGCAGTCGCGCGATTCCCGGAGGAAGTACTGCTTGGTGATCCGGTCCTCGAGCGATTGGAACGCGATGACCGCGAGGCGGCCACCCGGCCGCAGAAGAGACATGGCCGCGACGAGACCCTGTTGAAGATTCGCGAGCTCGTCGTTCACCGCGATGCGCAGCGCTTGGAAGACACGCGTTGCCGGGTCCACGCTGCGCGATCGCTGTGTCTTGACGCCAAAGACGAAGCGGCCGAGATCGTCGGCCTGCAGGAACGGCTCGCGCGTGCGGCGCCGCACGATGGCCGCGGCGACGCGACCGGCTTCCGATTCCTCTCCGTAGCGCACGAAGATGTCGCGCAGGTCTTCCTGCTTCCAGCTGTTCACGATGTCGGCCGCCGTTTGTTCCAGTCGTGGGTCGGCGCGCATGTCCAGGGGTCCTTGCGCGCGGAAGCTGAAGCCCCGCGCCACGTCCGCGAGCTGGATGGACGAGAGTCCGAGATCGAGAAGGACGCCGTCGACCTGGTCGAAGCCGTGACGTGAGGCCACGACGTCGAGAAGCGCGAAGTTGCCTTGAGCGAGTACGGCGCGTCCTTGGAACCTCGAAAGGACACGCCGCGCTTCTTCGAGCGCTGCGGGATCGACGTCGAGCCCGAGGAGGCGGCCGGACGGCGCGGTGCGGTCGAGGATCGCTTCGGCGTGTCCTCCCCCACCGACCGTGCCGTCGAGGAAGCGGCCACCTTCGCGGGGATCAAGTTGGGCGAGTACTTCGGCCAGAAGAACCGGCTCATGCAGCCTCCCTCGTTCGTCGAGAGCTCCAGCAACTCGAGGTTGTCGTTCATCACTAGACCCCGAGATCCGCCAGGTCGCTGCCGATCGTGCTCTGGACGGTTGCGAGGTTCGCGCGCCAGCGTCCCGGCTCCCAGACCTCGAGGTGGTCGGAGTTGCCGATGACGACGGCTTCGTCGCCGAGGTGCGCGTACTCGCGGAGGTGCGACGGGATCGTGAGCCGACCTTGCGCGTCGGGGTCACCCTCGTGAGCTCCCGCGAGCAGGAAGTGGCGGAAGCGCGTCGCGGCCGGATCGGTGCGCGGGCGCTTGGCGATGTCGGCGTTGAGCGCGGTCCACTCGGGAGACGGCCACACGGCGAGGCACTCCCCTGTCCAACGCGTCACGACCGCCCCTTCCTTGAAGCGGCCGCGAAACTTGGCCGGGATGGCGAGGCGCCCCTTCTCGTCCAGCGAGTGGGCGAATTCGCCTGCGAAATAGACTTCCAAGCACCCTTCCGTTCAAGAGGAGCGGTTCCCCACCGTTCCCCACAATTCACCACGCAAACGGCATTCTCCACCACCGGGGTGCGCTGTCAAGTGGGAAACCGGCTTTCGCTCAACCACGTTTGTCGTTGTTCCGGGACCGATAGGTTTTTTTAGAGATATCGAACAGGTAGCGGGTGCTTCCCCGTCGCGTCGACCCGGAAGGCCCGTCCACCTTCGCGGCCGGAAACCACTTCGGCCAGACGTTCGTCGTCGTATCGCGCGATCACACCATCGTCGAGCGCTATCCCTCCGGGTAAACCAGCGGCGATCTCGCGGTCGTAGACCAGGGCGCGCTGGTCTTCCGAGTCGAAGTGCGGGCACGCGCTGCCGGACAGGATGCCGAGGCCATCGCGCAGCGGGCCGAGCTCCGGTGTGAATGAATCGGTCACGCCGCCTTCGAACCAGCAGAGGCAGCCCGCTGACCAGCCGGTGAGGATCGTTCCGTTCGCGTAGGCGTCGCGCAGGGCGCGATCCACGCCGTGGAGCCGCCAGATCGCGAGCATGTTCGCCGTGTTTCCGCCGCCCACCATCACGATGTCCTGCGACGCGATCACGTCGGCGACGGCGTCGATCGACCGGTCGAACAGCGGAAGATGGGTCGGCTCGCCATCGACGCCCGCGAGCTGCTGATAAAAGGTCAGCAGGTATGCGGGGCTGTCGCCGGAGGCCGTCGGGAGAAAGAGCACCCGCGGCCGAGCGC
>JANMWW010000116.1:0-5905 GCA_031394155.1 Chloroflexota bacterium
CCTGCATCCACCCCGGCAGCACGCTCACCGGGTAGTACACGCCCGACACGAGCAGCACCACGGCCTGGACGATGTACGCCATCTGCAGACCCTTCTCCGTCCACATCAGCGGGAAGGCGGCGGACGCGATCCCCAGGCCGATGAACGCGAGGGCGCCGACGGCCAGCAGCACGATCGCCGACAGGACGTTCGCGTGCGAGAGGTCGACCGGTAAGAAGAGGGTCACGCACGCGAGGATCGCGATGCTGAACGCGAGCGCGCGAACGAGCGTCGCCGCGCACATGCCCAGCAGATGCGTCAGCCGTGGGACCGGCGACATGAACGTGTACTCGATGGTGCCTTCCCATCGCTCCCACGCGATCACCTCGCCGATGTTCTCGAAGATGATCCCAAGGAACCGCCACGCGATCGTGCCGACGAGCAGGTAGAGCACGAATCGCGAGATCGCCGCTTCATCGACCTGGCCGCCCGTGATCGCCGGCGCCGCGAGACCGATGTATGCGACCGACAGCGAGGTCACGATCCCGTAGACGAGCCAGACGATCTCCCAGGCCCAGTAGCGCTTGGACAGAGCGATCTCGCGTTCGACGAACGCGTACGCGAGACCGATCTGTCCGTTGAGCTGCGCGATCACTTCGGCCGTTCCGGCTCGTCCGCGTCCTCGAGGCGCCGACCGGTCGCGGTCATGAAGACCTCTTCGAGCGCCGACGCGCCGTAGCGCGCGCGAAGCTCGTCGACGGTCCCTTCGGCCACAAGGCGACCCTCGTGGATGATCCCGACACGATCAGAGAGTCGCTCGGCCTCGTCAAGATCGTGCGTCGTCAGCACGATCGTCGCGTCGTGCTCGAGCCGCAGGTCCTGCACGAACGTCTGCACTTCGCGCTTGCTGCGGATGTCGAGGCCGGTCGTCGGCTCGTCGAGCAGCAGGAGCATCGGTGCCGTGAGGAACGCGCGGGCGATCGCGATCTTTTGCTGCATGCCACGCGAGAGCTTCTCGAGCGGCTCGTGCAGCCGATCCTCGGCGATCCCCAGGCGGCGAAGGCTGACGGGCGCCTTTGCGCGCGCGTCATCCGGCGCGACGCCGTAGAGGCGCCCCGCGTAGACCAGGTTTTCCATCGCCGACAGCTTCTTGAAGAACGACGCTTCGACGGACACGCGATTGATCAGCCGCTTCACCGCGAGCTCGTCGTCCTGGACGTCGTGGTCGAAGACACGCACGGCACCCTCATCCGGGATGAGAAGCGTCGAGAACATGCGGATGAGCGTCGACTTGCCCGAGCCGTTCGCTCCGAGCAGTCCGTAGATCTCCCCGCGTTGGACGCGCAGAGACACCCCGTCCACCGCGCGGCGCGGCGACTTCTCGCTCTTGAAGATCTTGCTCACGGACGTGGCGACGAGCGCGTCGCGCGTGATCGTCGCGTCTGGCACTTTGGGTCGGGTCGCGATCTCGATGGCCACTGTCACACTCCTTCGTCATTTGCCGCCGGACACAAAAAGACCGTGGGTTCTGCCCACGGCCGGCGGTCAGGAGCGCGAGCTGTTTCCTAGACCATCCGGGAAGTGGGCAGGGTCTGCCGCGGGTCAGCCGCGGAACCTGGACGGAGCATTACGAGCACTGCCGCACTTCCTTTCGTCATGTCACGCGATCGCGTGCGATCCGGACGATACCAAGCGAGCGAGGGGCGCGTCAAGAAAATACATCGAGGGCGGGTCATCCCCGCCCTCGATGCGCGTTCCGTTGCGGAGCTCGGCTCAGACGACCGTGCGTCGTCCGCTGAGCAGCTGGACTGCGATGACGATGACAGCGAGCACGAGCAGAAGGTGGATCAGGCCACCAACCGCCGGCAGTGCCACAAGGCCGAGGAGCCAGAGGACGAGAAGCACGAGAACGATGGTCCAAAGCATGTCGGGGCACCTCCTTTTGATGCCACGTCTCGCAAGGTCCGTGCCATGCCGTCCCGCCTAGCGCTCAGGCGGGCATTAGCCTTTTTCACCGTGCGGCGGCGCCTTCTCTTGTTCGCAGCGGCGGGCCTGGCCGCCGCTCTCCTGCTCTTACTGCTGATCGCGCTCGACGTGCGCGTGGCTCTGCTCGGACACCTGCACGACGACGTCGAGTCCGCACCTGCGGCACCCGTGACGCTCGTACTCGGTGCCGAGGTGTATCCCGACGGGCGACCGAGTCCGGCTCTCGAGTCGCGTCTCGATATCGCGATCGCACTCCTGCAGAGCGGCAAGACAAACGTGCTTGTCATGAGTGGTGGCAACGGGACGCTCGAAACGGACGCGATGCGCGAGTACGTCGTTGCTCGCGGCGTTCCACCCGAGATCGTGATCACGGATGCGGCTGGCGAGCGCACGATGTCCAGCTGCCTCAACGCGCGCGCGGCGTTCCCCGAGCTGCGCGTGCTCGTTGTCAGCCAGGCCGATCACGTCGCGCGAGCGACCTTCATTTGTCGACGCCTCGGCATCGATGCGGACGGCGTCGCTGCGCCGGAGTTCACTGGCGATCGTTTGATCGTTTATTGGATCCGCGAACGCTTCGCGCTGGTCCTCGCCTGGTTCGAGGCGCGCTAAGGGTCGAAAGAGGTACGCCCCTCGGCCGAAGGAGGCCGAGGGGCGTAGTTGTGGAGGACGAGCAGTCTCTTAGCCGGCTGCGAGCTGTCCACGGATGACGCCGCCGCCGTGCAGCTTCGAGTGGACGTTGAAGTAGAAACCGGAAGGTCCGTCGATGATCGCCTTCGCATCCTCGGGCTTGACCGTGGTCTGCGTCTTCGTCACCGTGCCGCTCGTCGCACCAGTGGTGAGGACGATCGGCTCGGTGGCCTTCTGACCGGAGTCGATGACGACGCTCCCAGTGGCGCCGGCAGCGGCCTTGTGGATGTGGAAGAGGATGATCTCCGTGTTCGCCGGGCACGCGCTGATCGTGAGATCGAACTGCGCCGTGGCTGCGGTGATCGCGCCGGTCGCGTCCTTGGTCGTGTTCAGCGTGAACGTGCCCTTGCCCGCGCACGACGCCTCGGCGTCGGCGATGGCCGGCACCTCGTTCGAGGTCTTGAGGTCGGCGAGGAACGTGTACTTGAGCTGCGGGGTCGGCGCGGGGGTCGGGGTCGCGGTCGGCGCGGTCGTCGGTGACGGCGACGGAGCCGCTGCGGTCCCGCCGCACGCGGCCGCGAGGATCGCGGTGGCGGCAAGGCTGGCAAGAAGTCGCATAGCTACCTCCCTGGCGTGTACAAGGCCATACGCAGGACCGGGCGGAACGGATGAGTGAGATCCGAGCAGGCCGCTAAGCCGGATCCTGTTTCTCAGACGGTCATCTCTCTGGGACGGAGGTCACCCCCCGCCTCTAGCGATCTACCCGGGGACGGCGCGGGCCACGCCATCGTCCCCTTACGCGATCTTGCAGCGGGAAGAGCTTGCCCGTTTCACCCCGCTTGCGCGGGTTCGTCACTGTGGCGCTAGTCCTCGCCTCACGGCGGACGGGTGTTACCCGCTTCCCTGCCCTGCGCTGTCCGGACTTTCCTCGACAGCTTTCGCCGCCGCGACCGTCCGGCCTGCTCGGACGTCCATTTTACTGCGCGCCGCCCGATGAAAGGAAGCGCTCCGCCTCTTCGAGCAGCGCCAGGTCCCCGTACGCGCTCGCAGCATGGCGCACGGCGGACGCGTCCTTCGAACGCCCGGAGCGCCCAAGATCAAGCGCCAGCGCCGCCGCGTCGAGGACCGCCGCCCCGAGGAACGCGCGGCGCCAGCCGACGAGCACGACGCCGCGCGAAACGCGGCGCGCGTTGGCGCAGCTGAGCTCGCCGTGCACGAGCGCGCGCGGCGCCGCGGCGAGAGCGGGTGGAAGGGACCGCGTGTCGTCGCGCAGTCCGAGCGCGCGAAGCGCCGGCAGATCCTTCGCGACTGCCGCCTCGATGGCCAGCTTCGCCTCGATGATCTCCACGGGATCGCCGTCGCACGCCAGCGCTCCCGCGTAGACGTCCTCGATGAGCACCCACGGACCCAGCGAGACATGCGCCGGCGGCAGCCCGCGTGAGTGCAGCTTCGGGACGCGGTCGGTCTTGCGCGCCAGGAAGGGCATGAGCTGCGCCTCGGTCACCTCCCCGCGCGGGACGCGCTGGAAGATCGCGGTCGACGCGCCCGCGGTCGTCACGAACCGCAGCCTCTTCCGCTCGATGCCGTCCTCGCTCGCGAGGACTTCAGCCTCGACCGAGGGCACCCGCATGCCGATGCTTCGCGAGACGAGGTCGGCGAGCGGGTCACGCTCAGGGATCTCGTCGGTCATCGAGCGTGGTCGGGGCGGAGGTTCACTTTGCTTCATCGATCGCGCGATTCGAGAGCGCGTCGGCGATCGCGTTCTCTTCGCGCGGGACGTGCGCGATGGTGCGCGCCGGGAAGGTCGCGAACAGGGCACCGGCCCTGAGCGCGAGCGGCTTCATGTTCGGGTGCTTGATCTTCCAGCGGCCGCGCATCTGCTCGACGACGAGCATGGAATCCATGCGCGCGTCGAGGTCGTCGACCCCGCGGCGCTTCGCTTCCTCCAGGCCGATGATGAAACCTTCGTACTCGGCGACGTTGTTCGTCGTCACACCGAGGAATTTCGTGAGCTCGGCGATGACACGACCGTCCGCATCGAGCAGGACCGCGCCTGCGCCCGCAAGACCAGGGTTCCCGCGCGACGCACCGTCGGAGTAGAGGATCGCCTTCATCCTGCGAGCAGCTCGGCGAAGCGGGTGCGATCGACGTTGCCGCCGGAGACGATCGACACGACGCGCTCGCCTCTCTGCACCGGGATGCGTCCAGCCAGAAGCGCGGCCGTCGCGGCAGCCCCCGCGGGTTCGGCGACGAGCTTGGCTCGCTCGGCCAGGAACCGCATGCCCTCCGCGATGGTCGCGTCGGAGATGAGCACGACGTCGTCCACCAGCCGCTGGCAGATATCGAGGCCGCGCGTGCCGGCGATCGGCGCCGCGAGACCATCGGCGATCGTCTTGATCGAATCCAGAGGCACGGGCTTGCCCGCGTCGAGCGCGACGCGCATCGCCGCGGCGCCGTCAGGCTCGACGCCGACGACGCGCACGCCCTTCTTCTTCGCGGCCACCGCCACCGCGACGCCGGCGATCAGCCCTCCGCCCCCGATGCCAACGACGATGACGTCCGCGTCGGGGACGTCGTCGAGGATCTCGAGCCCCAGCGAGCCGTGACCGGTGATCATGGCGTCGTCGTCATAGGGATGGAGGAAGTGGGCGCCGGTCTCATCCTGGATCTGTGCGACCAGCGCTCGCAGGGCAGTCATGTCGGCGGCGAAGCGGATCTGCGCGCCGTAGCCGCGCGTGGCGTCGACCTTCATCTGCGGCGCGGTCTGGGGCATCACCACCGTGACCTTCACCCCCTCGGCGGCCGCGGCATAGGCGATCGCGGCCGCGGCGTTACCCGCGCTCATCGTGACGATGCCCTTGGCGCGCTGCGCCGGCGTGAGGCTGGCGACCGCGAAGAGCGCGCCGCGGGGCTTGAACGAGCCGGTGCGCTGGAAGTTCTCTGCCTTGAGGAACGCGGTGGCTCCGATGCGCTCACCCAAGGTGCGGCTTGTGAGCATGGGTGTCCGGTGGAGATGCGCTGCCGTGATCGTTCTGGCTCGCTCAACCTCGGAGAGGGAGATGGTCACGCTTTCCCTCCTCCATCACGCCCGTGGGCCCGCCAGGGATCGAACCTGGGACCAGCAGATTATGAGTCCGCCGCTCTACCACTGAGCTACGGGCCCCTAGGAGCCGAGTCCGCGAGCTTGCTCGCGAGCGAGGCGACGACGGGGCCCGACGAACGAAGTGAGCACGGGCCCGATCGCTCACAGCAGCGTAGCGAGTACGGGCCCCGGCGTGAGTACAAGCCCGCGATCACGGGCTATGCTACGGGC
>JANMWW010000140.1:0-2662 GCA_031394155.1 Chloroflexota bacterium
TGAAGACGTAGCGATCGACAACCTCCTGGGGCAGGAGATCCGTGTCGCCGGGGTTCTCGACCTTGACCTTCCGCAGCATCTGGCTCAGGATGAGCTCGATGTGCTTGTCGTTGATCGTCACGCCCTGTGAGCGATAGACGCGCTGGACCTCATTGACCATGTACTTGTGGACGGCCTCGCGGCCCGAGATCCGCAGGATGTCCTGCGGGTTCGCGGAGCCCTCGGTGAGGAAGTCGCCGGCCGAGACCTTCTGGCCGTTCTCGATGTTGATCCGCGAGGTGTGCTCCACCTCGTAGACGCGCTCCTCGATGTCCTGCATCGCCAGCGTGAGACGGTTGTTGCTGTGCACGGTGAGCGTGCCTGAGACCGGGGCGGGCATGTCGATCTTGCCTTTGGTGCGGCGCTCCGGCTTCGCGAGCGGCTGGCCCGCGACGACGTCGGCGCCGTCCTCGATCGCGAGCACGTAGCCCGCGGGGACGCTGATCGGAACGGTGTAGTCCTGCGAGTTGCGGACGACGATCTTGCGCGAGCCATCCGGGTCTCGGACGATCTCCGCGATGCCGTCGATCTCGCAGACCACGGCCATGCCCTTCGGGACGCGTGCCTCGAAGAGCTCTTCGACGCGCGGCAGACCCATGGTGATGTCCTTGCCGACAGCTGCGACACCACCGGTGTGGAACGTACGCATGGTGAGCTGCGTGCCCGGCTCTCCGATGGACTGCGCGGCGATGATGCCGACGGCTTCGCCGGTCTCGACGAGCCTGCCCGTCGCGAGGTTGCGGCCGTAGCAGGCGCGGCAGATGCCGTGCTTTGCGTGGCAGCCGAGCGGTGAACGCACACGGACGCGCTTCACGCCGGCCTCGGCGATCTTGCGCGCGAGCGGGTGGTCGATGTCGTCGCCGCGGACGGCCACGACGTGACCCTTGGGATCCTTGATCTCCTGAGAGACGAGCCGGCCGAACATGCGGTCCTGGAACGGCTCGACCATCCCCGCCTCGTCGGCGTTGATGAAGATGCCGTCCTCGTCGCCGCAGTCGTCGATGCGGACGATGACGTCCTGCGCCACGTCCACCAGACGGCGGGTCAGGTAGCCGGAGTCGGCGGTTCGGATGGCGGTGTCGGCCAGACCCTTGCGACCACCGTGCGTCGAGATGAAATACTCGAGGACCGTGAGGCCCTCGCGGAAGTTCGAACGGATCGGCAGGTCGATGATGCGGCCCTGCGGGTCCGCGATCAGACCACGCATTCCACCGATCTGCCCCATCTGCTGCGTGTTACCGCGGGCGCCGGACGTGGCCATCATGTAGACGGAGCCGCGCTTGTCCAGCGCATCCATCATCGCGTCGATGACCTTCTTCGTGGCGTCGGTCCAGATCTTCACCGTGTGCTCGTAGCGCTCCTGCTCACTGATCAGGCCACGCTGGAACTGACGGTCGATCTCGGCCACGCCGGTCTCGGCGACGCCGATGGTGCGCGCCTTCGACTCGGGGATCGCGACGTCGTCGATCGAGATGCTGACGCCGGCCTGCGTCGCCGCTGCGAAGCCGAGGTTCTTGATGCGGTCGACGACCTCCGCGGTCATCTCGTTGCCGTGGCGCTCGTACGTCTGGGTCACGATGTCGCGGATCGCGCCGCGGTCGAGGGTGCGGTTGATGAACCGCAGGTCGTCCGGAAGGATCGCGTTGAACATGACGCGACCGATCGTCGTATCGATGACGTTGCCGTTGAACGGGAACTTGCAGGGCGAGTGGTACGTGACGATGCCCAGGTCGTACGCCGACTGCACTTCGTTGTAATCGCTAAAGATGCGCGGCTGCTCCGCCTTGAGCTTCGGGTCTGCCTCGAGCGTCAGCCAGTACGTGCCGAGGACCATGTCCTGGCGGGGGGTGACGACGGGCTGACCGTCGGCCGGCTTCAGGATGTTGCGGCTGGAGAGCATGAGGTGCTTGGCCTCGGCCTGCGCCGCGGCGGACAGCGGGACGTGGACGGCCATCTGGTCTCCGTCGAAGTCCGCGCCGAAGGCCTCACACACGAGCGGGTGGATCTGGATGGCGTTGCCCTCGATGAGCTTGGGCATGAACGCCTGGATGCCGAGGCGGTGGAGGGTGGGTGCGCGGTTGAGGAGGACCGGGTGGTCCTTGATGACCTCTTCGAGGACGTCCCACACCTCGGGTGACACGCGCTCGACGTAGCGCTTCGCGCTCTTGATGTTGTGCGCGAGGCCACGCTCGACGAGTTGACGCATGACGAAAGGCTTGAAGAGCTCGAGCGCCATCTTCTTCGGAAGACCGCACTCGTGGAGCTTCAGGTCGTTGCCCACGACGATGACCGAGCGACCGGAGTAATCCACGCGCTTGCCGAGCAGGTTCTGGCGGAACCGGCCCTGCTTGCCGCGGAGCATGTCAGACAGGCTCTTCAGCTTGTGATTCCCGGTGCCCGAGATCGCCCGGCCACGACGGCCGTTGTCCATCAGGGCATCGACGGCCTCCTGGAGCATGCGCTTCTCGTTCCGGATGATGATCTCCGGCGCGCCGAGCTCGAGCAGACGCTTGAGCCGGTTGTTCCGGTTGATCACGCGGCGGTAGAGGTCGTTCAGGTCACTGGTCGCGAAGCGGCCACCGTCGAGCTGCACCATCGGGCGCAGGTCCGGCGGGATCACCGG
>JANMWW010000256.1:0-3578 GCA_031394155.1 Chloroflexota bacterium
CTGGAGGAACTTGCCGAACTGGGCGATCTCGAGGATCGACCAGGCCTCCAGCTCACCGGCGAGCTTCTCGAACTTGGGGTTGTCCTTCACTTCAGTTGCCATATCTGTCTCCTCTTTCTATTGGGCCCGTGCGGTGAGCACGTGCACGAGTGTCTGGAACGGCGCGTTGAGCAGGCTGGTGATCTGGCCGAGCGGCGCCTGGATGCTGCCGACGATCTGCGCCTGCAGGTACGGGCGACCCGGCAGTTTGGACAGTGCCGAAATGTCTTCGGCGGTGTAGGTCTGTCCGCCGAAGAGGCCACCGAGGATGCGCAGTGCCTTGAGCGTGCGCGCCTCGTCGGTGAGGCCCTTCGCGAGCTCGACCTCGTCGCCACTCGACATCGCGACCGCAGTCGGCCCCGAGAGCAGTGCCTTCAGGCCCTCGCGCTGTGTCTTCGTCGCCGCGCGCGCGAAGAGGCTGTTCTTCACGACGTGGTACTCGACGCCCTTCGGGCGCAAGCGCTTTCGCAGATCCTGGAACTCCGTGACCTTGAGGCCGCGGTACTCCGTGATGATCAGCGACGTCGAGGCCGAGAGCTGCTCCGCGAGCGCGTCGACCGCCTTGGTCTTCGCCGGCACGCCGCCGCCCTTGCGCTTCACTTTTGGCCCGGTCTTGATCTTCGCCATGCTTCCCCCTTCTTACAAAAACAAAACCCCCGTTCCCGAGTGCGGAAACGAGGGCGTCCGCGGCACTGCCGCGTTCACTCTTGCCTCCGCAGGACTTATCCCCTTACGGGGTGCCGGCTTCTTTGGCTATTGAGCACTCACCCCGCAAGGAGTGAGGCGTTGTCGTATGAGTGTACGGAAAGCCGCTCCTACGCGCTACGTAAGGCTACGCAGCGGGACGTGCAGCGATCGCGAGCGTCTCGCTCAGCACGAGCTTCACGCTGGGTCCCTGCGTGCTGGTGATGTGCACGGACTTGATGTAGTCGCCCTTCACGCCCGCCGGGCGCGCGCGAGTGACCGCGTCCATCAGGGTCCCGAGGTTCTCAACGAGCGCCTTCTCCGTGAAAGACGATTTCCCGACGACCGTGTGGATCACTCCCGTCTTGTCGACGCGGAACTCGACGCGACCGCCCTTCGACTCACGCACGGCCTTCGCGACATCGAGCGTCACGGTGCCGCACTTCGGGTTCGGCATGAGGCCACGCGGGCCGAGCACTCGTCCGAGCTTTCCGACCTGGGCCATCAGGTCCGGCGTCGCGATCGCGACGTCGAAGTCGAGCCATCCGCCTTCGATCTTCTTCGCGAGATCGTCGGTGCCGACCTCGTCGGCGCCAGCGGCCTGCGCGTCACGCGCCTTGTCACCCTGCGCGAACACGATCACGCGGACGGTCTTGCCGGTGCCGTTCGGAAGGACCGCGGCGCCGCGGACCATCTGATCGGCTTGCTTGGGATCGACTCCCATTCGGAGGTGCAGCTCGACGGTCGTGTCGAACTTCGCTTTGCTGGTCTCCTTGATGAGCTTCACGCCTTCGTCGGGTGAATACTCTTTGCCACGCTCCACCAGCTTCGCGAGCTCCGTGAAACGCTTGCTGTGCTTCTTCTCTGGCATCTTGGTTCTCCTCCGGCTGTTCAGCCTCCCGCCTCACGCGCGGTGTACGCCACCTTGCGGTGGTGAGTGAATGTTAGCCTGCGACCTCGACGCCCATGCTGCGCGCGGTGCCCTCGACCATGCGCATAGCGGCCTCCAGGCTCGTCGCGTTCAGATCGTTCATCTTCGTCTCGGCGATCTTCTTCACCTGAGCCTTGGTGATCTTGCCGATCTTCTCTTTGTTCGGCTTACCCGAGCCCTTCTCGACGCCGGCTTCCTTGCGGATGAGGTCGGCAGCGGGCGGGGATTTGGTCACGAACGTGAAGCTTCGGTCCTCGAAGATCGTCACGACCGCAGGCACGACCGTGCCGGCGAGCGACGCGGTCTTCTCGTTGTACTCCTTGATGAACTGACCCATGTTGATGCCGTGCGGGCCCAGAGCGGTACCGACCGGCGGCGCAGCCGTGGCCTTGCCCGCGGGGATCTGAACTTTGACGATCGCCTTGATCTTCTTCGCCATCACTTCACCAGCTTTTCGATTTGCAGGAAGTCGAGCTCGACCGGCGTTTCACGACCGAAGATCGAGACGAGCACCTTGACCTTGTTGCGCTCTGGATTCACTTCGTCGACGACACCATGCAGGTCGGTGAACGGCCCGTCGGTGACGCGCACAGCCTCGCCCCTCGTGAAGGCGACCTTGTACTTCGGCGCGTCGAGCTTGATCTGGCGCAGGATCTGGCGGACCTCGGTGTCCGAGAGCTCGGTCGGCTTGTTGCCGCTGCCCACGAAGCTCGTGACGCCCGGCGTGTTGCGCACCACGTACCAGGAGTCGTCGCTCATGACCATCTCGACCAGCACGTAGCCCGGGAAGATCTTGCGCTCGACCGGGTGGCGCTTGCCGTTCTTGATCTCGATCTCTTCCTCGGTGGGCACGAGCACCTGGAAGATCTTGTCGCCCATGTCCATCGACTGGATGCGGTGCTCGAGGTTGGTCTTCACCTTGTTCTCGTATCCGGAGTAGGTGTGGATCACGAACCAGCGGCGCCCATCGGTGGTCGGCACACCCGGCGCGGGAGCGATCTGCGGCTCCGGCTCCGGTGCGGCCTCGACCTTCGCCTCGGGCTCGGCTTCGGCGACCGCGCCCGCGCGGCGCAGGACGCTCTTGGCCTCGTCGACAGAGACCTCTTCGACGGGTTCCGCGGTGCCGAGGAAGGCGCGCGCAGCCTGGGCCGCGGCCTCATCCGAGAGCTTCGCCGCGTCCATCTCTTCGCGCGGAGGAAGCTCGTCCGGCGTACGGTCCGACGTTTTAGTCGGTTCGTTCTTGTCGTTCTCGTCCACTACGTCTCCCCCTATGGCGCCGGTGGCGTCGTCGGTGTCGGTGGGCTACCGACGATGCCCTCGGTGATCACGCGGGTGAACAGATTGTCGAAGGCGAAGATGTACACGGAGATGAGGGCGCTGATGATGATGACGATCAGCGTGAGCCGGACGACCGTCTCACGGGTCGGCCACGTGACCTTCTGAAGCTCGCTCCAGCACTCCTGCGCAAATTGCACGAGGCCGATGCGGCCACGCGGGACTGCGGGTGCGTTCGCCATTAGCGGCCTCCCTCAGCACGGCAGGAGAGACTCGAACTCTCAACCCCTGGTTTTGGAGACCAGTGCTCTGCCAATTGAGCTACTGCCGTATGCATGACTACCTAGTCTCCCGGTGAGCCGTGTGTTTCCGACAGCGTGGGCAGAACTTGGACATCTCGAGACGATCCGGATCGTTCTTCCGGTTCTTGGTCGTGCCGTACGTGCGCGACCGACAGGTCGTGCACGCGAGCGTGATGATCGGGCGGTTGTCCTTCGGCATCGAACTACTCCAAGACCTTCGTGACCACGCCCGCGCCGACCGTGTGGCCGCCTTCGCGGATGGCGAAGCGCAGGCCGGGCTCGATGGCGATGGGCGTGCCCAGGGTCACCTCGGCGTTGACGTTGTCTCCGGGCATGACCATCTCGGT
>JANMWW010000226.1:0-5281 GCA_031394155.1 Chloroflexota bacterium
CTGGGATCTCTACGCGCCACACCCGCTCGGCGTCTTCGCGATCTGGAATGGCGGCCTCGCGATCATGGGTGCGGTCCTGGGCGGCACGGTCACCGGCGTCACCGTGGCGTGGTGGCGCGGCTTGCCAGTGCGGGCGATCGCCGACGCGGCCGCGCCGGGCGCGATCCTCGGTCAGGCCATCGGCCGCTTCGCGTGCCTGTTCACAGGTGATGCAGTCGGGCGAGCAACGAGCGGCTTTGGCGTCACATACTTGAATCCGGGCGCGATGGTCCCGCAACTCGGCGTGAGCTACGAGCCGGTGTTCCTCTACGAGATGATCTGGGACCTTGCTGTCTTCGCGGTGCTCTGGTGGCTGCGCCCGCGGCTCCGTATCGATGGCCAGCTCTTCGCGCTCTATCTCGCCTCGTACGCGATCGGCAAGTTCACACTGTCGTTCCTCCGCACCGAGACGGTGTGGTTCGCCGGTCTGCAGGAGGCGCAGCTTCTCTCGATGGCCGCTCTCGCGCTGGCGGTGCTCTGGGCGCGGTGGAGCGCGCGACGATCAGTCCCAAGCGCAGCGCGCGTCGAGCCAGCGTGAGTGCGCTGCGAGACCACCCTCGCTCGTGGGATGGACGGAAGTGACCTTCGACCCTGACACGGAGGGCCGCGCGGACGCGGTCAGCGAGGGGCAAACACCCCTATGGTCGTCTGTGATGAGCACCGATACGGCTCTGGCGCCGAGCGTTCGTCCCGAGCGTCCCGGCCGGCTCCTTGTCGTCGACGACGATGAGAACGTCACGAACATGCTGCGCCGCGCGCTCTCCTTCGAGGGCTATGCGGTCGCGACCGCGCGTGACGGCGACGACGCGCTGAAGAAGACGCTCGAGTTCGCGCCCGACCTCGTGGTGCTCGACATCATGATGCCGGGGATCGACGGGATCGAGGTCGCGCGTCGTCTTCGGGCTGGTGATCCGCAACTTGCGATCCTCATGCTCACGGCCAAAGACGCGCCAGCCGACCAGGTCGTCGGACTTGATGCGGGAGCGGACGACTACCTCGTGAAGCCGTTCACGCTCGAGGTGCTCACAGCGCGAATTCGCGCGCTGCTGCGGCGCAAGGAGCCGAACGAGACCGAGGTCCTTCACTTCAGCGATCTCGTGCTCGACACCGGGACACGCAGCGCAAGGCGAAGCTCTCGGGAGATCGCGCTCACCACGACCGAGTACGAGCTTCTCCTGCAGTTCCTGCGTCACCCGCGCCAGGTGCTCGAGAAGGAGCAGCTCACCGAGAAGGTCTGGGGCTACGACTTCGGCGGCAACTACAACGTGCTCGAGGTGTACGTGCGCTACCTGCGCCAGAAGCTCGAGGCCGCCGGCGAACCGCGGCTCATCCACACGCTTCGCGGTGCTGGCTATGTCCTTCGCGAGCTGGCCGCCTAGGACCACATGAGCATCCGCCTGCGCCTCGCGCTCTGGTACGGAGCGCTCTTGGCTCTCGTGCTCGCTGGTACCCTCGCCGTCGCCTTCGTCGTGCACGTGCGTACGCACGAGTCCGACGTGGACGCGTCGCTGCGCAGCTCCTGGGAGCACGCCGCGACCGAGCTCGGCGGCATGCCGGTCGCGATGGTGATGCGCGCGACCCTCACCGCGCCGACGCAGGCGGCGAGCGCGCCGACCGCGACGTGGCTACTCGTCCCCGGCTCGCCGCGCACCGCGGTCGGCGACGTGAACGACGCACTCCTCTCGCGCTTCGATCCGAGTGCGGTCGGCGACGGTCTGCAGGACGCCACGATCGACCGAGTCCGTGTGCGCTCATACGCGGGGAGCGTCTCGGGCGTGTCAGGCGCGCGTCTCGTCGTCGCCGCGTCGATGTCGGCCTTCGATGCCTCGCTCGGGAGCCTCGGTCTCACCCTCGGTCTCATGGGCATCGGGGGTGTGGCCCTCGCCGCGACCGGTGGCTGGGCCATCTCCGCTGGCGCGCTCCGTCCGATCGCCAAGATGACCGAGACGGCCGGCGCGATCGCGCTGTCGCGCGGCTTCGCCCGTCGCATCGAAGTGAGCGAGAACAGTCAGGACGAGCTCTCCGAGCTTGGCCGGACGTTCAATCACATGCTCGCGAGCCTGGACGACGCCTACCGGCGCCAGCAGCGCTTCGTCGCCGATGTCTCGCACGAGCTGCGTACGCCGCTCACCGCGCTGCAGGGCGACCTTGAACTGCTTACCCGCGGACAGCTCCCGGCCGATGAAGCGCGGGCGACGCTCGCCGAGGCGCAACAAGAGACCCGGCGACTGGCGCGGCTCGTCGACGATCTGCTGGCCCTCGCGCGCGCCGATGCGGGCCCGCAGCCGCTCATCGCGAAGCCGGTGCCGCTGGACGAAGTCGTGATGGAGGTATTCCGCGAGCTGCGCGGACAGGCTGGAGCGCGACTGCGCGTCGTGGATCTCGACGCCGCGCTGATCCAAGGCGAGCGCGATCGCCTGAAGCAGCTCGTGCTCATCCTCGCCGACAACGCGGTGTCGTACACACCGCCGCCCGGTGACGTGCGCATCTCACTGCGGCGTGACGCGAGCGAGACGGTGCTTACGGTTGACGACGAAGGCATCGGCGTGAGCGACGAGACGGCCGCGCGCGCGTTCGAGCGTTTCTACCGCAGCGATGAGGCCCAGCGGCTCGATCCGGCGGGCACAGGGCTCGGCCTGTCGATCGCGAAATGGATCGTCGAGCGTCACGGCGGAACGATCGCGTTACAGCAGCGCTCACCACGTGGCACGCGCGTCACCGTGCGTCTTCCGGCGGTCGCTGACCGCCCCGAGATGGGTGCGACCGCGGCCTGAATCGCCGCGTTTCCTAAGGCCGCTCTCAGCGCACTATCAGAGCGCCGCAAGCCGCCGGAGCGACGATCCAATCGTGAACTGGGCGATCCCGATCCTTCTCGTCGCGCTCGCGATCAGCGCTGTCATGGTGATGTGGTCCAAGGAGCGCCACGGCCAGAGTGCTGTGCACGCGCAGCGTCTCCGGGACGGCACGCAGGAGGCGCGCGTTGTCGTCGACGGAGGCTATCGCCCCTCGCGCATTGACCTCGAGGCCGGCGTCCCGGCAACGCTGCGATTCGAGCGGCGCGAAGACGATCCGTGCACCGAGCTCCTCGTCTCCGAGCTCTGGCCGAGCGCGCACCGCCTCATGGCGCACGGCGAGACCGAGGTGCGCTTCACCCCGCAACATCCCGGCCGCTACGCCTTCACCTGCGGGATGGGGATGTACTCCGGTGAGCTTCTCGTACATGAAGGGAGAACGACCTGATGGAAGCTGTTGTTGGGTTCCTGCCATATCTGCTGCTGTTCCTCCTCTGCCCGCTGATGATGCTGTTCATGCACCGCGGCGGGGCGCACGACGGCCATGACGATCAGACCCCCCGGCCGCACACCGCCGAGCACCGCGACGCGACCGAGAAGGTGATCACATGAACGCACCTCATGTCGCGCACGACGCTCGACTCGCATCGCGCATCAAGTTCGCCGAGCTCAGCTCGAGCCTTGGCGCGGGCGTGCTTGGCGCCGGCATCGGCGTCCTCCTCGCGCCCTGGCTCGGCGGCCTCGCTCTTCCGATCCTCGCCGCCGGCCTGTTGCTGCACGCCTGGGGCATGCGCGACAAGCACGCGCTCGAAGCAGGAGCCGCTCAGCCAGCGTGGGCGCCGGCGCTGTACTGGGCCTGCTGGCTCATCCTCGGTGCGCTCGCGCTGTATGCGATCGCGCGTGCGCTGATCGGGAGTTAGGCCGTGAAGCCGCTGGCTCTGGCGATCCTGATCGCGCTCGCAGCGGCAGCGTGTGCCGCGCCGCGCGCCGCACCGACAGATGCCAGCCCGAGCGAGTTCTCGCGCGCAGAGCAGCAGCACGAGGGCGGTGCGGTCACCGTCGTCGCGTCGTGGATCAGCGGGACCGCGTCGGCGCGCGTCGCGATGGACACGCATTCCGTCGATCTCGATGGCTCCGACCTGATAGAGCTCGCCCGCGTGCGCCTCGATGGAGGAGCCTGGGTTCGCCCGACGGCGTGGGACGCACCGAAGGGTGGCCACCATCGCGCGGGGACGCTCACGTTCAGCTCGCTCGAGCGGCAGGCACTCGCCGCGGCGCAGTTGATAGAGCTCGAGATCCGCGATATCGGCACACCCTCCCACCTGCTGCGATGGGAGCGCGCGCGATGACCCGTCGCGTCACGCTCTCCATCGCCTTTGGCGTACTCGGCGCGGCTGGTCTCGTTGCCGTCTACCTCGGCATCGTCACCTTGGCGCAGGGGCCTGAGCACGCATTCGACCTTCTGTGGGGCGACCGCGCCTTCGTGGGCCTCATCGGCGCCGGCTTTGGCACGCAGATCGGGCTCTTCACCTATGTGCGCCTGTTGCGGCGCGCGCTCGAGCGCGAGTCGGTCGTCCTCGCCGGCGCTGGCCCGGCCACCGCGAGTGTCGCGATGGTCGCGTGCTGTGCACACCACCTCGCCGACGTGCTCCCGATCATCGGCCTCGGGGGTCTCGCGGTATTCCTCGTCGAGCTCCGCACGCCGCTCATTCTTCTTGCGCTCGCAACGAACGTGCTGGGCATCGGCATCACCGTGCGGCAGATCCGGCGCATCCAGTCGGGCTATCACATCGTCCTGCGGCACAGCCCAGCGACCGCGTAGTGGCACGTCGCGCATCGGCGCTGGCGCAGGCGGCCGCGGCGCCTCGCTCGATCGCGGCCTACGCTCGCCGGATGCGCGACCGTCTGCTCGTGATGAATGCCGGCTCCTCGACGCTCAAGGCAAGTGTGCTCGCCCGCGGCTCGGAGGTCGCGGACGCGAGCGTCACCGTTCCGATGAGCGGGGTCGGCGACGCTGCTGATGCGCTCCATCGCGCGCTGCAGAGCATCGCCGCAGCCGGCAGTGATCTGAACACGGTCGGTGCGGTCGGTCACCGCGTGGTCCATGGCGGCTCGCGCTTCACGCGCACGACCATCATCGACGAGTCCGTACTGCAGGGCATCCGCGAGCTCGCGTGGCTCGCGCCCCTGCACAACCCGGTCGCCGCCGAGGTCATTGCCGCGGCGCGCACCGCGCTGCCAACGGTGCCGCATGCCGCCGCGTTCGATTCGGCGTTCCATGCGACGCTCCCGGAGGAGGCGTACCGCTACGCGGTCCCGCACGAGTGGTACGCCGATTGGGGTTACCGCAGGTACGGCTTTCACGGCCTCTCGGTCGCGTGGTCCGCCGAGCGCGCGGCTGCGCTCCTCGGACGCCCCGATCTCGGCGTGGTCGTCGCACACCTCGGTGC
>JANMWW010000268.1:0-1522 GCA_031394155.1 Chloroflexota bacterium
CGAACTGCGCGAAGTCGGTCGGGCCGAGCGATACGACGTACGAGTTCGGCACAAAGGTCTTGCTCAGGCTGATCGTCTGGTGCGACTCCATGGCGCGGATCAGGCGCTTGGCGATCTGGACGGGCTGCAGCTTGGCCCCGAAGAGCCGCGCGCTCCAACCCTCGATGACGCGGCTCACGAACGCCTCGACGCGCTCCACTATTCCTTCGCCTGCACTTTCATCAGCTCCGCCCCTATCAGGATGATGACCGCTGTGAGATACACCCATGTGAGGAGGCCGGCCGCGAACGCGAGCGGGCCGTATGCGCTGAATGTCCCCAGGGCGCGGGTGAAGAAGCCGAAGGCGACCTTCGCGATCTCCCACAGCACGGCTGATACCAGCGCCGCTCGGACCGCGACTGGTGGCGGCACGCGGTTCCGCGGCAAGTACCGGTAGATGGCGTAGAAGAAGATGAATCCCGCGGCCAGGCCGAACGCCGGTGACCCAATCGCGATGAGGACGCGCGCGAGCTGGCTCATTCCGGACGCAGCAAGCGCACCCTGCGCCGCCTGCGCGAAATAGGACAACGCAAAGGAGACGACCGCGAGCGCCGCGATCGCGGCGACCGAGGCGAACGCGGAGGCGTGCCCCCGGAGGAAGCTGCGCTTTCGCCCGCCGCCCAGGACCATGGCAAGCGCCAGATCGATGGATCCGTAGACCGCGCTCGCACCGACCACGGTGCCGATGACGCCGAAGCCAAGTGACACCGCGCGCCCATCGACGAGCTCGCGCGCGATGCGCACTTCTTGCGCGCTCGCGGAGGGGTAGATGTTCCGAAGAAGCTCGACGAGCTCAGCCTGGGCTCGGTCGGGGCCGTATACGAAGGCCAGCACGCCCACGACAAGCGCCAAGAATGGAATGAGCGAGAAGAACAGCTGGTAGGCGACGCCGCCGGCGAGGAAGAGGCACTCGTCCGCGAAGAACGACATCGCGACGGTGCGCGAAAGCACCGCCATGTTCCGGATGCGCCTTACGATTTGGGCTCACTCTTCGGCGACGGATCGCTGGCCGGCTTCGATTCGCTCTTCGACTCGCTCTTCGACTCGCTCTTCGTCTCAGTCTTCGACTCCGATTTCGACGCGCTCTTGCCGTCCGATTTCGTCTCGGACGAGCCGGACGCATCAGAGCTCTTCTCGGAAGACTTGCCACTGTCGCCGCTCTCTTTGGGCGCCGCGCCGCGGGAATCGGTCTTGTACCAGCCGGATCCCTTGAAAACGACCGCCGGCACGACGAGGAGCTTGCGCGGGCGCTTGCCGCAGCTCGGGCAGACCTCCACCGGACCGTCGCTGTACGAGCGCACCGCCGAGAAGGAGTGACCGCACGCGTCGCAGTGATAGTCGTAGATGGGCACGCTGCTTATCATCGCCGAAGGTGTCGGGAGGGGCTATCGCCGTCGGCCAGCGAGGGGCGTCGCGCCGCCGACGCCTTCTCACCGAGAACCTGTGGGCATACCTTTTCCTGCTGCCGGCGTTCGCCGTGCTC
>JANMWW010000265.1:0-7491 GCA_031394155.1 Chloroflexota bacterium
GCCACTGCGATTGCCGAACGCAGGCGCGCAGTCCGCGGCCTCGCGGACCGGACCGTAGAAGGCGCTCGCGTACTTCGCGGCGTACGCGAGGATGGCCACGTCGGCGCGTCCTGACTCGTCGAGCCTCGCGCGGATGGCGGCGACTCGCCCGTCCAGCATGTCGGACGGGGCGACGATGTCCGCGCCGGCTTCGGCATACGCGAGCGCGGCCTTCGCCAGCATGGGCAACGTCGCGTCGTTGTCGACGCTGCCATCCGCGTCGAGCATTCCGCAGTGGCCATGCGATGTGTATTCGCAGACGCACACGTCGGCGATGAGGGCGAGATCGCTCCCCCGCTCGCGAAGCGCCCGCAGCGCGAGCGGCACCGGCCCACACGGGTCGGCCGCGTCCGTTCCACGGTCGTCCTTGTGCGTGGGCAGACCGAAGAGGAGGAGTCCGCCGATCCCCGCCGCCGCGGCACGATCCGCGATCTCGCCGATGCGTCCGACTGGCCAGCGTTGATGCCCCACGAGCGATGCGATCGGCTCACAAGACGAGATCCGCGCGTCGACGAAAACGGGCAGCACCAGCGCCGCCGGATCGACGCGCGTCTCGCGCACCAGGCGCCGGAGCGCGGGTGTGCGGCGCAGCCTGCGATGTCGCTGGGTCCTGAGCGACGCGTGTTCAGCGGTGAGCGACATCGGCAAACTCCTTTGTGATGATCTCGATGCGTGCATCGCTACCCAGACGCTCGCGCGCGAGCCGCTCCGTGGTCGGCCCGCCAGCGAGCAGCGTCGCTCGGGCGACGAGCGCGACGCCCAGCTCCGCGATGAGCGCATCGAGGGCGCTCGGCGATGACACCGCGATCGCAACGTGCCCCGGGTCGGCCGCAAGGAGCGCGCGCAGCGCGGTCGCATCGCGCTGGATCCCGACGATCGTCCGGTAGGCCACGACCTCGCGGACGATGAAGCCGCGGGCACGAAGGCCCCGCGGGAGGTCGGCCAGAGCGCGGTCCGACCGAGCCAAGAGCACGCTGCCCGAGCGCGTCGGCAGCTCGCGCGCCAGGCACTCACCGCTCGGAACGCTGGGGATGAATTCGGCATCGACGCCACGCTCGCGAAGACGGGCCGCGGTCGCCAAGCCGATCGCCGCAACGCCCGCGAGGACGGGAGCCGCAGCCGTCACCGCATCGGCGCCGTGCCGGCTCGTGACGACGAGCCAATCGTCCCGACGCAGACTCGCCAGCGCCGCGTCGAGCGCACGGCGGTCGGCGAGCGCTTCGGCGCTGACGCACGGCACCTCGATCGTCGTCGCTCCGGCGAGCGTGAATCGCCGCGCGAGATCCGCGTTGTCGCCCTGCGCGCGGGTCAGCACCACGGTCTTGCCACGCAGGTCAAGCACTCGCCGCCACCCAGAGCGCATCGGCCGCGCGCCGCGCGAGGTCCGCCGGGGCGTGACCGCGTTGCGTGGTGCGCTGGATCCGATGCTCGCCGGCAAGCGCCGCGTCGAGCACCAACACCGCGCCGTCCCAGTGACCGTGCGCACCGAGCGGGATGTCGCAGCTCCCGCCGAGCAGCCGCAGCAGGTCGCGCTCCGCCGTGACCGCCGCACGCACGCGGCCATCGTCAAGGGGCGCGAGGCGTTGAAGGAGCGCCGCATCCGACGCGCGGACCTGCACTGCGAGCGCACCCTGCCCGGGAGCCGGTGGGCACACATCGACCGGCAGCGTCTCGTCGGCACCGAAGGCGAATCCCAGTCGCCGCAGCCCGGCGGCCGCGAGGATCGTCGCGTCGTATTGACCCGCCTCGACCTTGCGCAGCCGGGTATCGACGTTGCCACGGATATCGGCGCAGGTCACGTCCGGTCGCAGCGCAGTGATGAACGCCGCGCGACGCACACTCGACGTTCCGATCACCGCACCTTCGCGCAGCTCGGCGAGGCCGCGGCGCGCCCGGGCGATGAGCACGTCGCGGACGTCCTCGCGAGCCGGTATCGCGACGATCGTCAGATCGATGGCTTCTTCGGTCGGGAGATCCTTGAGCGAGTGCACGGCGACATCGATGTCACCGCGACGCAGCGCATCCTCGATCGCGCCGACGAATACGCCGTCTCCGAGCTCTCGTATCGGCCGATCCGATGCGTCGCCCGCCGTGGAGATCACGCGGACCGACGCGTCGCCACCGAGCGCGCGCGTGACGATCGCGGCCTGTGCGAGCGCAAGCGCGCTGCCACGCGAACCGACGACGATCACGCTCGCCCCCCGCGCGGCGTCTCGAAAAGCGCCTGCACGGCCTCGGGCCGGGCGCGGTCCTCACGCAGGGCGACCGTCGGCGGATACAACAGCGCGTCCACGAGCGTGGTCGACAGCGCTTCGACGATCCGTCGATCGCGCGGCGCGAGATGCGACAGGCGCCGGAGCGCCCGATCGAGCTTCTGGCGACGGAGTTTCTCCGCGCCTGCCCGAAGCGCGACGATGACTTCGACGCGATCCGCCGCGGATTCCCGGACGAAGCGCTCTGCCTCCGCGACGCACCGAGTCACTCCCGCCGCGATCGACGCAGAAGGCACGCCCGCGGCCGCGCCGGGCAGGTCGTCGACGGTCCGGTAGTCCAGACCGCCGAGCTCGCGCGCGTCCTGTCGCACGCTGCGAGGGACGGCGACGTCGAGGAGCACGAGCGGTCCGGCCGCGAGCCGAGCGCGGAGCAGCTCCGCGGTCAGGACGGCGCCGCGCGTGTCCGCGGCAGAGATCACCGCGTCGACGCGAAGCAGGACGTGTGGCAATTCGGAGAGGCTGATCGATGTCGCGCCGTAGGCGTCGGCGACGGCAGCGCCGCGCGCGACGTCCCGGTTCGCCACGATCACGCGTCCGACGCGATGCGCGAGCGCCCGCACCGCGAGCTTGCCCATCTCGCCCGCGCCGACGACGAGCACCGTAGCGCGCTCCGCATGAGGCAGCGCGCGCACGATCTCGTCCACGGCGATCGAGCCGACGGATCGTTCCGTCGCGAAGCCGCCGTCGCGGCGGACCTTTCGTCCAATGTGAAGGGCCCGCTCGAAGACGCGCGCGAGGACAGGATGAGGATCCGCCGTCTCGCAATACGCTCGGCGGATCTGCCGAAGGATCTGCGGCTCGCCCGCCACGACCGAGTCCAGACCGGACGCCACGCGAAACAGCTGGGCGGCGGCGGCAACGCCTTCGGCGACGGTCATGCACGCGCGGTCGACGTCAGAGAGATCGGCACGCTCCGTTATCCATTCCATGGCGGAGACGTCGCCGGAAACCGCCACATAGAGCTCTACGCGATGGCACGTCTCGAGCAGCACGCCACCAGTCGCGCGTGGCAGCGCCGCGAGCAGGCGCTCGCGTGTATCGAGCGGCGCGCTGCGCTGGTGCCAGAGGAACGCGACGAACCGCGCCTCACGCGCCATCCGGTGACCCTACGCACGGCCGTCGGCAACGCGAAATGCCGTGCTCAGTTTTTCCTAGGTTCGCGGAGTCCTACCGAGAAGCGTTCAGCCTTTGGCGACGGTCCTCCGCGCAGCGCGTCGGATCGTGCCCGCGCGCCGCCTCCGTGGCGCTGCTGCCTTCGTGGCCTTCGAGCCCACCGCCGGGATGCTCGACGAGCGCACCATCCGATCGAACGCCGGGATCTCGCTTGCGACGATGGCTTGCCACTTCTTGAGCTGTGCGTCCGCGCGGCGCGCGAGATCGTCGTACACGTCGCGCATGCCCTGCGTCGGTGCGTAGTCCGCACCGCCGATGGCTCCGAGCAGGCCCGCGATCTTGGCGTTGAGCTTCGCGGGATAGTTCAGCGTGTCCTGGCGGCTCTTCGCCTTCACCTGGACCAGCTCTTCCTCGATCGCGCTTGCTCTGCGACGTAGGCCAGCAGATGCGGCGAGCAGGCGCGACTGGCCTCCCTGCTCCTTCGCGCGCGCGTCCCAGAGATCGAGCTGCTTCTTCAGTGCGCGGATCGCGTTGATGGTCTCGTGCGTCTCGGTCAGCTTCTCCTGGACGCGGAGCGCGAGCGCGAACTGAGCTTCGAGATCAGCCTGACTCGTAGTCACGCGCGGATCCTTCTGGATCTCGAACGACGTCTCGAGCGTCTGGGCACCCACGGTCAGGCGCGCGCGATACGTACCCGGCGCCACCTGCGGACCGACGAGCTGGTTCTCGAAAGCTTCCCACGTGCCGCCCTCGCCCTCGATCTTCGCGGCGTCGGGATAGCGCATGTTCCACACGAACCGGTTGAGGCCCGCCGCTACTGCGACCTTGGGATCCTTTGTGGCCGGGGGCTGCGCCGTGCCCTCGCGCGTGGCCTGCAGCGGCTCGTTCGCCTTGGCGCCCTTGCCGTTCTTGCCATTCTGTTCCGCGTCCTCGGGCGGCGCGCTCTTGAATTCGCGGATCACGCGGCCGCGCGCGTCGAGGAATGCGAGCTTCGCCTCCTTGCCCTTCTCGCGCAGCCAGTACTGGATCGGCACGCCGGGCAGCGGGTTCGAGCCCGCGTCGATGTTCTGCGCGACCTTCTCGCCGCTGGGCTTGTCGGCCTGGCGGTACGTGACCATCGTCGCGCCGGTCATGCGGTAGTTCTTACCGATCTTCGGCGGCTGCGGGAAGCCCATGTCGACGCGGTACCGCACCGTCGGCTTCGGTGTGAAGAGATGCGCGCGCCGGGAAGCCAGATCGCGCGCGCGCTGGCGGACGGGCGCGAGGTCGTCGAGGACCCAGAACGAGCGGCCGTGCGTTCCGAGCACGAGGTCGCCGTCCTTGATCACGAGGTCGTGGATCGGGACGACCGGCAGGTTGCCGCCGAGGCGCTCCCAGCGGCCACCGTCATCGAACGACACGTACACGCCGGTCTCGGTGCCCGCGTACAGCAGGCCCTTCTTCTCGGGATCCTCGCGGATCGCTCGCGTGAAGTCCGTCGCCGGGATCCCATTCGTGATCTTCTTCCAGGTGCGACCGTAGTCAGTGGTCTTGAACAGATAGGGCGCGAAGTCATCGAGCTTGTAGCGCGTGGCGGCGACGTACGCCGTGCCCGCGTCATTCGGTGACGCCTCGATGAGCGAGATGAGCGACCACGCGCGCAGGCCCGTGGGCGTGACGTTCTTCCAGGTCTTGCCCTCGTCTTTTGAGACGTGCACCAGGCCGTCGTCGCTGCCGGCCCAGAACACGCCCTTGGTCACGGCAGATTCGACGAACGCGAAGATCGTGCAGTAGTACTCCGCGCCGGTGTTGTCCTTCGTCACCGGCCCGCCCGAGGGGCCGAGCTTGCTGGGATCGTTCCGGGTGAGGTCGGGGCTGATCGCCTGCCACGACGATCCCTCGTCGCGCGAGCGGAAGACGCGGTTGCCTGCGTGATAGAGCGTGTTGGGATCGTGCGGCGATAGGACGATCGGGCAGGTCCACTGGAAGCGGTACTTCACGTCGATCGCGCCTTCGCCTGCGGACGACTCTGGCCAGACCATGATGTTGCGCGACTGGCCGGTGCGCCGGTCGTAACGCGTGATGATCCCCTGGTAGTTGCCGGCAAAGACGATGTTCGGATCGTCGGGACGGATCGCGATGTAGCCTGACTCGCCTCCGCCGATCGCGAACGTGTCTCCACCGGTGATGCCGGCGATCGGTGCGCGGCTCGGGATCGTGATCGTGGTGTTGTCCTGCTGCGCGCCGTAGATGCGATACGGCGTCTGCTCGTCGGTGATCACGTGATAGAACTCCGCGGTCGGCTGGTTGTACACGCCGGACCAGGTTTCGCCCGCGTTGAATGTGACGACCGCGCCGCCATCGTTGCCCTCGATCATGCGAGCCGGGTCGTTCGGGTCGATCCACAGGTCGTGGTTGTCACCGTGCGGGATCGACATCTGATCGAAGGTCTTGCCGCCGTCGCTCGATCGCCATGCGTCGACGTTGAGGACCCAGACCGTCTCGGGGTCCTTCGGGTCGGCGTAGACGTGGTCGTAATACCAAGCGCGCTGGCGGAGATTGCGATCCTCCGACCCCTTCGTCCAGGACTCGCCGAAGTCGTCACTGCGGAACACGCCGCCGTCCTCGGCCTCGACGATCGCGTACACGCGTCCGCTCTTCGCGGCCGACGCGCTCACGCCGATCTTTCCGAGCACACCCTTCGGCAGCCCGCGCGCTCGCGAGAGCTCCTTCCAGGTGTCGCCGCCATCGTCGCTGCGGAAGAGGCCCGAGCCATCGCCGCCCGAGATCAGCTCCCAGGGGCGGCGGATCGCCTCCCAGATCGTCGCGTAGATGATGCGCGCGTTGTTCGGGTCGATCGAGAGATCGACCGCGCCCGCCCGGTCGTTCCGATAGAGCACGCGCTTCCACGTCTTGCCGCCGTCCTTCGTGCGGTACACGCCGCGCTCGGTGTTCGCGCCGTGCGCATGGCCGAGCGCCGCGACGTACGACGTGTCGGGATCGTGCGGGTCGACGCGCACCTTGCCGATGTGCCGCGTGTTCTCGAGGCCAAGGTGCGTCCAGGTCTTGCCCGCGTCGGTCGAGCGGTAGACGCCATCGCCGTGCGCGACGTTGCCGCGGATGCAGCTCTCGCCCATCCCCGCGTAGATCACGTTGGGATCGGAGAGCGATACAGCGAGCGCGCCGACCGAGGCGCGCTTGAAGAAGCCGTCGGACACGTTCTCCCAATACACGCCGCCGTCCTGCGTCTTCCACACGCCGCCTCCGGTGGATCCGAAGTAGAAGGTGTTGCGGTCTTTCGGATCGCCCGCGACCGCGCCGACCCGACCCCCGCGGAACGGACCGGCTTGGCGCCACTCAAGCTTGTCGAGAAGACCCGGAACGGAACCGCCGGCCAAGCGGGCTGAGCGCGCGGAACGACGTCGAGCGGGCATGAAGAACGCCTCCCCCTGCTAACGAGCTCTGCTGGTTTCCGAGCCTAGGGCTTCTCCGCGTACTCTGCCCTGCGTGCGGCAGCGCTTTCTGGACCTCGCTCATCTGCTGATCGCCGGAGCGACGGCGCACGCGTACCTGACGCTCTTCCTGACGATCTCCGTGGAAGAGTCCGGGATCCCGCTCCCGGTACCCGGAGATCTGATCATCGCCTATTACGGCTGGCGTGCCGCGGGTGACCCATTCGAGATCGTGCGGACGATCCTCACATGTGCTCTCGCCTCGACCGTGGGCACGCAGCTCCCGTACTGGCTCGCGCGGCGTTGGGGCCGTCGCGTGACCGAGCGCGTTGCGTACTGGCTCGACTTCGATCCCGCGAAAGTCGAGCAGGTGTTCGTTCGCTTTGGGCAGCACGGATTCCGCGACGTGCTCATTGCACGGCTGATCCCCGGTCTGCGCGTCGCGGTCGCGCTGGTTGCCGGCACGGCCGGCGTGCCGTGGGCGCGATTCTCCGCGGGGGTCTTCATCGCGGCCGCGATCTACTGGACGCTGTGGGTGATGCTCGGATCGCTGCTCGGGCCGTCGGTCGTGGAACATCTCAGCCCGGCGTACCTGCGCATCATCATCTTCGCGATCCCGGTCATCGTGGCCGCGG
>JANMWW010000318.1:0-3545 GCA_031394155.1 Chloroflexota bacterium
CCCTGCCGGCCTCGAGGGGAAGCGCGTCTCGGCGTTTGGCGTGCAACGCTTCCGTTCCAACGGCTATCATCTGACCAGAAATCTGGTCAGGATGTGACCGACGTATGAAGACGCTGTCGCTCTCCGAGGTAAAGGCGAAACTTAGTCAGCTTGTCGACGAGGTCGAGAGTCGCGATGAGCGCGTGGTCATCACCAGAAAAGGCCGGCCTGCGGCCGTCTTGGTGAGCCAGGATGACCTCGACAGCTGGCAGGAGACGCTCGAGATCACGTCCGACCACGCGCTCATGACGGAGCTCCGTCGAGGCGTCCGTCAGGTTAGGCAGGGTAAGACCGTTCCCTACGAAGAGGTCTTCGGACAACAGCGCGGAGTGAAACGATCGGCACGCCGCGCAAAGTAACGCTGAGCCTTGACGCGGCAGCAGTCATTCGGAGCGCACATCCGGACCAGCGTCGGAAGGTTCGAGCCATGGTCGACACGCTGCGCGACCAGCCCAACATTGGAAAACCGCTGAAGCGCGAACTCGAAGGACTCTGGTCCGCACGTGTCGGTCGTCATCGCGTGATCTATCGGTGGTCGAGCCGTGTCTTGGTCGTAGTGCTTGTCGGACCACGTACGACCATTTACGAAGAGGCCTCTAGACTCCGCCGGCGGGAGCGTGGCTCGTGACAGCGCGGGTCAGAGTGCCGGGCCTCGGAGGTAGTGCCCTACGTGTCACAGGTCGGCGGCTTTCAAGACCGGCCGCCGTGAAGAGTCGGCGTCACACAGGTGAGGAGATCACGCGTCGCTCCTGAAGTCGCGCGGCGACATGGGCTAGCGCGTACGCGCCGATGCCGGCGAGCAGCATGACAAAGACATCAGGCTGTGCATCCGCGATGTAGGTCGGTCCGCCCGATGGTTCGCAGATCGGACCGCTCGGCCCGATGCCGATGACGATGCACGGAGGTCCGCCGGTCACACCGCCCAGCAAGTAGCCACGACTTGCGGTGTAGGCGACAACCGCCGCAGCCACGACAAACGCTGCCAGAAGTCCGCGAGCGAGAGCGGCCGGACTTCGCTCGATTACGAGCCCGACAGGCGCCGCAAGGAGGCCGACGAGGACAAAGCCAACGCCGAGGACCATCGTCCCCGAGAACGCCTGCCCATCCCGCGGGAGCCCGGTCGTGCGGTCGTACCAGTACATCGCGAGCGCGATATGGCCAATACCGACCGCACAGAGGTAAAGAGGGACGGCGAGGAGTCCTCTCCGCACCGGCGGAGTCTATGCGTGCGAAGGCAGCTGGTGAGGTTGGCTTCCGCCACCCGAGCTAGCGCGCCTCGTGTCGCGCCGGCCGTTGGTTGGCCCGTCGCTCAGTACGGCGACTTGAGGCCGACAAACATTGGGAAGTGCTTCACGTTCGTCGTCTTGAGCTGTGCGTCGAGATTCTCGGCCAGCGCCGCAACGATGAGATCGGACACTTCGATTCCTGTGTGTGAACGCAGGAACCGCCTTCCGAGAGCGCCGGCGGCCTCCGACAATGTCTCGTCAACCTCCACCCACGAAATGAGTCCGATCAAATCGCGAGTAGCGGCTTCCTCGTTGGCACGCATGCCGGCAAGAAGTTCAGCGCGGACGACATAGGAACTCCAAAGCTCGTCCCCACGGCCCAGCGCACGGGGGATCAGCTCAGTCGCCTCGCGGGGCGTGCCGCGAAGATGATCGATTAGGACCGACGTATCGAGTACCAGACGCCTCATTTGATCCGATGGAGTCGAGCGAGACGACCTCTGCCGCGAATGCGCTCCACGTACTCCGCACCCGTCTCCGAGAATTCCTTCCACGCACCCGCAGTCGCCCTGGCGACGCGCACCCGCTCGGCCTTGCTCATCGATCGCCGACGAGAGTAGGCCGCATCAATGGCAGCGCGAATGAGTTCAGAGACGTTACTGCCGGTCGCCTTGCGCCTGAGCTCGAGCGTCCGCCCCTGTTCTTCGGTCAGGTAGATCTGAGTGCGGCGCATGATGTATATATCGTACATCACATGCTCACTGAGCGTGGAGGGATCCAAGACCACGACCGAGGGATTGAGCGTCCCGTGATCGAAGTCAGCACACAAGTGGAGGGACCTAGTGTTGGGATCGGTGGGGAGTCACGGGGCCTCGAATGCGCTGGCATCATGCGGCTCACGACCGGGCTGAACAACCCTCACGCCTGCGGCGCGTGCGGCTTCAGCTAGTCGATCGTCGTACACGACGAACGCCTCGAGCGGAGCCGCGAGGACCGCGGTCGCAAGGTGTACGGCGGCGAGACTTCGCAGCGACGCCGGGTCGGTCATAGCCGCGCGATCCGCGACGCCTGGCGTCAGGCCGATGATGCCGACGGACGCTAGGACATCGAAAGCCCGGCCGATCAGCCCCGCGTCCTCCGTCGCACTCGCCGCGCGACGCACAGCTCGCAGCACCTCGACCTTGCTGAGGATGCTGGTAATGCGCATGGGCCGCTCGCGCAGCCACTCCGTGAGCGCTTGGGTCCTCAAGAGCGAGTCGCGCTACGGAATCAGCCCTGACGCGCTTTCGAGGGATCGCGCTCGGCGCTTACGGTTCGACGCGCTGAACCCGGGTTCTCCGCGCAATTCGCCGATCGAAACTGATGACGCCGCAACCTTCCCGCTCCGCGACCGCCAGCGCGTACGCATCAACAAACGCGCGCCGATCTTCGTAGAGATCCACGGCGCGGCTCAGCGTCTGCGCATCGAAGGTCGAAACCTGTGGCGCGCTGACTAGTGAGCGCACGGCCTCACTGATCGCTGAGCGAGGCTGCTTGTAGTAGCGCTCGAGGACGACGACCAACTCAGCGACCACGACGTCGGTCAAGAGCAGATCCTGCGGTGCGGCCCGTCCGATGAAGTCGGTCGCGCGCCGTCCGAGAACAGCGTCGTCGTGGGTGAAATGTCGGACGAGGACGCTCGTATCGAGGACGGCCTTCATGCGCGTCGCCTGACCTCTTCGTCCCACGCGGCTTCGCGAACCTCGGTCCACGAGCGCCCCGTCCGGCCGCGCGGCGGACGCAGCGCGCCACCGAGTGCGACGAGGTCCAGGATCTTTGTGACATCCACGGAGACGCCACCACGTTCCGGTTCCATCGACGCGGCCCGTCCCTCCTGCTCGGGTAGGCGGAAGATGACCCGGTCACCCGCGCGCAACTTGAGCCGCTCCCGGACGCGCTGTGGAATGGTGATCTGGCCCTTGCTCGTGACCTTCGCGGGTGCCGACCTCACGCCCTTACTGTACACCGTGGGTAAGGACAGAGACGGCCTGCCGCCCGATTCGCGCCTGCGGCCGCGGAGTCTGCCGGCCCGTTGAGCGAGACGGCGACGCAGGGATTGTGCCTCTCGTGGTCGCGGGTGCTGTTGGCGCCTTGGCCACGAGTCAAGGAGCCGTAGAGTTGACAGTAATGGTCAACTTACGGCATCCTTAGCGCATGGGACGACGTAACCGGAGTGGCGCTGCTGGCACGATCGCAACTCAGCCGGAGAGCGAGGACCGCAAGGCCGGCCGCGCGATCGAG
>JANMWW010000122.1:0-3512 GCA_031394155.1 Chloroflexota bacterium
AGCGAGATCGCGAGGGCGTAAAGGCCGTACACGTAGACGAGCGACACGCTGAAGCCAACACTGGCACGGCGGCTAACGCGGACGAGCCACGCGCCGAGGACACCCGCGGGAACGCCGAGCGCGGCACTCGCAACGATGCCCACGATGAAGAGCCCCACGGCCTCCAGCGTCGACAGATCGCTCGTGATCGCGCGCACCGCGATGGCCACAAGCGCGAGACCGGTGCCGTCATTGAGAAGGCTCTCTCCTTCGATGAGCGTTCGAAGCTGCTGTGGCATGCGCAGCCGCGTGAGGGTCGCGACGACGGCGACCGGATCCGTCGCCGACGTGATCGCGCCGATGACGAAGGCGATGCCCAGAGGCAGACCTGCTCCGATGTTGAGCGCTACCGCGACCACGAGCGCCGAGATGACGACGCCTGGGATCGCCAATCCGACGAGCGCCGGCAATAGCCCCCGCACCTCGCGCCACTCGAGATCGAAGGCAGCGTCGAAGATGAGCCCGGGCACGAGCACGAGCAAGACGAGGTCGGCCGAGATAAGAGGCCGCACGCCGGGAAAGAGTTGGCCGATCGCGATCCCGAGCAGGACGAGCGCGACTGATTCCGGGACATAGCGTCGACGGATGAACGCGAGCGACGCTAGCGCTTCGGCGCTCCGTGGCCGCGAACGATCCGCAGCGCATCCGTCAATCCCGAAGTCCATGCGGCACCGTGGCCCGGGAGCACGAGGCGCGCATCCACGCGATCGAGTCGCGCGAGCGACTCATAGGCGCGTCCCGCGTCGGCGTTGAACGGGCTCATCCGCGGTCCTGTCGCGCCGCTCAGTGCGTCGAGCGTGACGAACGCGTCGCCGACGAAGATCGCGTCACGCGAGGTGAAGTGGATGGCGCACATTCCGTCGCTGTGCCCGGGCACGTGGATGACGCGGGGCGATCCCGGCACCTCGAGCGTCGCGCCGTCGGCGAACGACGACACCTCGAGGATCGGTGGCGTTCGCGCCATGCCATTGGCGAGCGCGAATGCGACGAAACGCAGCGCCGCCACGACGTTCAGAGAGCCCTGCCACTTCGGATACACCGGCTTCTTGGTCAGCGCGACGTCGAGCTCGTGCACGTTGATGCGCACGCCGCGTTTGCTGCGGATGCGCTCCGCGAAGCCAATGTGGTCGGTGTGCGCGTGGGTCAGCACGACCGCTCGTACGTCGTCGAGGGTCCGGCCCATCGCGGCGAGCTCGGCCGGCAACGCGTTCCAGTAACCCGGCGCCCCGCAGTCCACGATGGTGACCGCACCGCGATCCTCGACCAGGTACGAATTCACGAGGCCCGGTCCGAGACGGCGAATGCCGGGCGTGATCTCCACGTCCGGCATTCTGCCTGTGAGAGGGAGGGAGGGGTTCGAACCTTCGACGAGAGTCGCCTTTCGGCCTAAGAGCGCGGTGAGCGGCAGATAAGAAGTCCCTGCGATCCGGCCAAATCGTCAGGGGGTGTCGAGGGGGTCACAAAGCGTGATTCACGGCGGTCAGTCCCGTTACCCAGTCGTGCTCCATGAGCGCGTCGTCGAAGCGGAGCGCGAGCGGACCACTTTGCGCCTGCGCCTGAGCGGCCTAGCCCTCGGTGCGACCCTGCTGATCCTTGGGAGCACCGTCGACCGCCAGCCCGCGGTCATGGCGCTCCTCGCGTACCTCGCCGTCGCGGTCATCCAGCGCTATTTCGTTCCGCGATTTCCGGGTGATCGGGTCGCGGCCGCTGCGATCGTCCTCGATGTGATCTTCGCTGCCGCGTTCGTCTCGGCGCTCCCGCTCGCGACCCCAGCGTGGGCCCTCTTCGCGATCGCGATCGGGATCGCCGCGCATCGCTTCGGCGGGTGGGGCGCGGTCGCCGCTACCGCCGGGGCGATCGCCACATACGACGTTGTCCTCGGCGCGCGTTCGGTCGATCTGCGGGCGTCGGACCTCTGGCCGGTCCAGGTCCTCCTCGCCATCGGACTGATCTGCACCGAGCTCGTGTTCGTGACCGCCCGTAGCGTGCGCGATCGGACGGAGCTTCGTGCGTTCATCCTCGCGCAGCGAGACGTTGCCAGCGCACGCACCGCGGAAGACCTCCTCTCGCGCCTGGTCACGCACACGACGCTCGCGCTGGGTGCGGTAGGCGCCTGGGTCCAGGTCGCGGAGCGCGGGACCGTCACCGTTCACCACCACCGCGGACTTGGTGAGTCAGCCAGCGGGCATCGGGTCGAGGCGCCGATCGACGACCGTACGACGCTGGTCACGCGGCTGGCCGAGCCGAACGAGCGCACCGAGGCGTTCATCCGCGACCTCGCTGAGGTCGGGCGCGCGACGATGGCATCGCTCAACGAGCATGAGGCGCAGGGCCGCACGATCGCGCTGCTCTCCCGCGTCGCGGAGTCGCTCCGTTTGTTCGCGCCGGAGACCGAGCCGAGCGGCGTTCTCGCGCACGTCGTGATCAGCGCTGAGGCGCTGGGCGGCGTCGCGACGGTCTTGCGCCGCAGTGACGGCGCGATCGTGGCCGGCGCGGCGCTCGATGCGGAGCTCGTCGCGACGGTGCGCGAGACCCGGCCGCCGGACCTCTCGCGCAGCGTGATCGCGTCGGCGGAAGAAGCGCCGCGCGATGTCGCGATCGTTTCCGTCGGCAGCGGCCTCGCTCTCGTCCTCGTCTCCGAGGCTGCGCTCAGCCACGATCACCTTCGCGCGCTCGACGCACTCGGTCACGTGGGCGGCGGCATGCTCGCGCGCATAAGCGAGCGCGACGCGCTCTTTCACGAGCGCCGCGATCTGCGCGGCATGGCGGATCGTCTGCAGGGGGAGCTTCAGCAGCGCGAGGACACGATCGCATCGACCGTGCACGAGCTCCGCACCCCTCTCACCTCTGTCACCGCATACGGACAGCTCATCTCGAAGAATCTCCAGTCCGCCCTCGCTCAGCTCGCGCAGCTGGACCGCATCATCGGCGACCTTCGGCACGACCCCGCGAGCGGTCTGGCGCTTGCCGAGATCGACCTGCACAAGAGCGCGCGTGACGCGGCGCAGCGCCAACGCCTGCTGAGCGAAGCAGCAGTCTCGGTCGAGGCGGAGGGCGATGGTCCCTTCACCGCCATCGCCGATGGCGGCCGTCTCGGCCAGGTGTTGGACAACCTGCTGGGCAACGCCGTCAAGTTCTCGCCGCAGGGCGAGGAGATCGACGTCCTCGTGCGCCGCGTCGGCGATCGCGTCGTGCTCTCGGTGACGGACGCTGGAGTGGGACTCGCACCGGACCAGCTCGAGCGCGTCTTCCAGCGCTACTACCGCGCGGGTGAAGGCGACGTGCCTGGCCTCGGCATCGGTCTCGCCGTTTCGCACGAGATCATCGCCGCGCAGGGCGGGCGTATCTGGGCGGAGAGCCCGGGCGTTGGCCAAGGGGCGACGTTCAACATCGGGCTTCCCGCTTCATCGTCGGTCGCGGGCAAGCTTTAGACGCGCACGCGCGCGAACGTTGCGCCGCGGCGCGCCGCGAGT
>JANMWW010000054.1:0-2159 GCA_031394155.1 Chloroflexota bacterium
CACGAGATCGCGGACCGACGCGTCCAGCGCGCGAGGCTGCCACCACTCACCGGCAACTGCCATGAGCCGAGCGGTGTCCATCGCGTAATTGCGCGCATCGGCGCCGTCGTGCTGCTCGACGATGTCCGCGTTGGTCGCGCGAGCGACCACTGCTGCGGCGTCGTCGACGGAGATGTTCGCGCCCGCGACGTTGTAAAGCCCGGTCACCCCGCGCTCGACGAGGCCGACCGTCAGCGATGCCAGATCGCGGACGTCGACCACGGGCCGCTTCGTCGCCCCGGTGGTCGTCAGCACGATCTGGTCGGTCACCAGTGCAGACGCGACCATCGAATTCAGCAAGAGGTCTCCGCGTATTACCGGCGCCGGTCCGTGCACCGTGCCGTTCCGAAGCACGAGGGCGGTCGGAGAGGTCAGGGCGGCCCCCTCCGCGGCGACCTTGAGCTCCGAATACAAGGTGAGTGGTCGCGGGCGAGCGTCTTCCCCACACGGCTCGTCGCTCACGCCGTACACCGATGCCGATGAGTACAGCGTGAGCGCGCGATCGCGGCACGCATCAATGAGGTCAAGCGTGGCGTCCAGGTTCACCGCACGGGTGACTGCGGGGTCGAGCTCGCCGAGAGGATCGTTCGACATCGCCGCCAGGTGTACGACCGCGGCACAAGGCCCGATCGCCTGACGCAGGGCCTTGGCGTCGCGAAGATCGGCGATGGTCTGCTTTGCGACGCGAGGCAGCGACTGCGTGGCGAAGCTCGCGAAGAGGCCACTGTCGTACCCGTGGACCTCATGCCCGCGCGCCAGGAACGCGGTGGTGAGGACCGGCCCGATGTAGCCGAGATTTCCAGTTACGAGGATCTTCACGGGCGCGCGCCCGCAGCCATGCGAGCGCGGACATCCTCGACGGCGGCGGCGAACGTGCCGGCGTCGCGATCGCGCGCCGAGAGGATCGGCTTGGCGACCGGCCAACCGATCCCGACCGCAGGGTCGTCGAACCGAAATCCAAACTCGTCCGAACCGTCGACCTCTGCCGACAGCAGGTAGCACACCGTCGCGTCGATTTCGGCGAGGTAACCGTGCGCGACACCCGGTGGGATGAGCAGGCTCTCCCCATCGGAGAGACGCAGCTCCTCTTTCGCGTATGGTGCTGCGCGCAGATCGACGAGCGCCATGAAGACACGGCCCACGGGCACGTAACAGAGGTCCGCCTGTCTGTGGTGGTAATGCATGCCGCGCAGCGCGCCGGCTTTCGTTGTCGTCGCGAGCACCTGCCGGACCTCGAAGGATTGATGCGAGCCGCGCCACACCTCGCGGAGCGTTCCACGCTCGTCGGTGTGCGGCTCGAGGCTGCGGCGCTCCACGCCCGCGATCTCCGTCCCCTTCACGCGAACTCCGCCACGGCGGGAACGGGACGGATGTAGCGGCCGCGGTACCCGGCAGCCCGGCTCCGCCGCACGATCTCGCGCTCGAAGTTCCAGGCGAGTAGGAGGAGATGAGTCGCGCCGGCGCCGCGCAGCTCCTCCGCGCCGACGATGCGCATGTGCGCCCCCGGTGTGTACAGGCCCCACTTCTTGGGGTTGTCGTCGACGACCACGGGCACGGCGTCCGCGGTGAGGCCGGCGAAGTTCATGAGCGTGTTGCCTTTGGCGCTCGCGCCGTACGCCCAGACCACCCCGTTCTCCATGCGAGTCCGCGCGACGAGCTCGCGAAGCTCAGCCATGTTGTGACGGACCCGTTCACCGAAAGCGACGTACACGCTCGCATCGGCTACGCCGAACTCCCTCTCACTGGCGATCGCGGCAGCCACGCTATTGCGCGGCTCGCGATCACCGGTGCGAGACACGGCCACGCGGATCGTTCCGCCGTGGATCATCGGGAATCTCGTCACGTCGAAGACGCGAAAGCCGTGCTCCTTGAAAAGGACGGTCAGTGGCTGGACGCCAAAGTACGAGAGGTGCTCGTGATAGGCCGTGTCGAACTCCACGCGCTCGATGAAGTCGAGCACGTAAGGCACCTCGAGGACGAACAGGCCTCCTGGTGCGAGTGCGACGTCAAGCGCGTCGATGAACTGATGCAGATCGTCGACGTGTGCGAACACATTCGTCGCTGTGATCGCGCGCGGCTGGCCGTGCTCGGCGGCGATAGCCCGCGCAACGTCGACACTC
>JANMWW010000066.1:0-8661 GCA_031394155.1 Chloroflexota bacterium
GGCAGGCGTTTGCCGGTGCGAAGATAGAAGGGCGTCCCCTCCCAGCGCCAGTTGTCCACGAAGCAGCGAAGCGCGACGAACGTTTCGGTCTGCGAATCCGGCGCGACCGCGAGCTCCTCGTGATAGCCGGGCACAGTGGTCCCCTCGATGAAGCCGCCGACGTACTGGCCGCGAACGGTGCGGGCTGCGACTTCCCGGTCGGTGATCGGGCGAAGTGCGCGCAGCACCTTCACCTTCTCGTCGCGGACTCCGCGATCGTCGAACGCGGCGGGCGGCTCCATCGCGACGAGCGCCATCAGCTGCAGGAGATGGTTCTGCACGATGTCGCGCATCGCGCCAGCGTGGTCGTAGTAATCGGCGCGCTCCTCGACGCCGAGTGACTCGGCCACGGTGATCTGCACGTGGTCGACGTATTGGCGGTTCCACACCGGCTCGAAGATGCCGTTCGCGAATCGCAGGACGAGGATGTTCTGCACGGTCTCCTTGCCGAGGTAGTGGTCGATGCGGAAGACCTCGTCCTCGCGGAAGACCTCATGCACGATGCCGGTCAGCTCCATGGCCGACGCCAGGTCGCGGCCAAATGGCTTCTCGACGACGATGCGCGACCAGCCCGGGCCGCGGAGGCCGTGCTTGCCGATCGCGCGGATGATCGGCGCGTAAGCCTGCGGCGGCGTGGCGAGATAGAAGAGGCGGTTCCCGTTCGTTCCCGCCTCGGCGTCGACCTGCGCGAGCGTGCGCGCGAGCTGGTCGTAGCCGGCGTCATCAGCCGTCGCGACGAAGTGGATGTTCTGCGCGAATGCCGCCCAGACCTCCTCGTTCATTGGTTTGGTGCGGCTGTGTGTAGCGACGGCGTCGTGAAGCTCCGCCCGGAACGCCTCGTCGCTCACCGGGCTGCGCGCGGCGCCGACCACCGCGAACGACGCAGGTAGGAGTCGCTGCAGGGCGAGGTTGTAGAGCGCCGGCAGAAGCTTGCGGTGCGCGAGATCGCCCGATCCGCCGAACAGGACGAGCGTCGCAGGCTTTGGCACGCGTTGAAGGCGAAGGCCTTCGCGCAGCGGATTCTTGCTCAATCTCTCGGCTTCGCCGAGGAGACCGCTCACTTGCTCAATCTCTCGGCTTCGCCGAGAGACACGCTCAAGCTGATCGACTCGCTCCTCGCATCAGAGACGCTCGTCGCTCGACTCACTCGCTCTTGACCTCATGACCGCCGAATTGATTGCGAAGGGCGGCGGCGACCTTCATCGCGTAGGAGTCGTCCTGGCGCGAGGTGAAGCGCGCGAAGAGCGAATGCGCAAGAGCGGTCATGGGCACGTCGTGATTGATGGCCTCGATGACGGTCCAGCGGCCCTCGCCCGAATCCGCAACCCAGCCTTTGATGTTCGCAAGGTCGGACCCATCCTGTTCGAAAGCGCGCTCCGCGAGCTCGAGGAGCCATGAGCGCACGACACTGCCCTGCATCCACACGTGCGCGACTTTCTTCATGTCGAGACCGAAGTCGCTCGCGTGGAGCAGCTCGAAGCCCTCGCCGTAAGCCTGCATCATTCCGTACTCGATCCCGTTGTGGACCATCTTCGTGAAGTGGCCGGCGCCGCTCTTTCCGAAATGCGCCCAACCGTCTGGCGGCGCGAGCGTGTCGAGGATCGGCGTGACGATGTCGACGCCTTCCTTCGGCCCGCCGACCATCATGCAATAGCCGACCTGCAGTCCCCAGACGCCGCCCGAGACGCCGATGTCGAGGAAGCGAAGGCCCATGGCCGAGTACTTCTCCGCGCGACGCATCGAGTCGCGGAAGTTCGAATTGCCACCGTCGACGAGCACGTCGTCCTTCGATGCGTACTTCGCGAACTCGTCGAGCGCGTGATCGGTGGGCTCGCCCGCCGGGACCATCGCCCACAAAACGCGTGGCGGCTTGAGGCTCTTGACCATTTCTTCGATCGAATACGCGCCCACTGCGCCTTCGGCCTTCTTCTCGTCGACCGGACCAGGACTTCGATTGCCCGCCACGACGCGGTGGCCGCCACGGAGGAGGCGCGTGACCATGTTCCCGCCCATGCGTCCCAGTCCGTAGATGCCTATCTCCATGGAATGTCACCCCCTCGTGAACGCAGGATAGGCGTCACGACCGCCCGGGCTCCTGCGTGCGGTACCTTTTTCCCGTGGCCACGGTCGCGACAACATCGACTCGACTTGATCTGTACCGGCAGCTCGCGCGTCAGCTGCGTGCCGACAGCATCCGCTCATCCACCGCCGCCGGTTCGGGACACCCCACATCGTCGCTCTCCGCCGCCGACCTCATGGCGGTCCTGCTCGCCGGGCATCTTCGCTACGACTGGTCGAAGCCCAAGGATCCGGCGAACGACCACCTCATGTTCTCGAAGGGCCACGCCTCGCCGCTCGTGTACGCGATGTTCCGCGCGGCCGGCGTGATCGATGACACGGAGTTGCTGACCTTCCGCAGGTTCGGCTCGCCTCTGCAAGGGCATCCCACGCCCATCCTGCCGTGGGTCGACGTCGCGACGGGCTCGCTCGGCCAGGGCATGCCCATCGCGGTCGGCATGGCGGTGGCTGCGAAGCGTCTTTGGAAAGCGCCGTTCCACATCTGGACGCTCGTCGGCGACAGCGAGAGCGCCGAGGGCTCCATCTGGGAAGGCTTCGACCTCGGCGGCTTCGAAGGCACGAACAACGTGACGCCGATCCTCGATGTGAATCGGCTCGGGCAGCGTGGGCCGACCGAGCTCGAGTGGGATACCGACGCCTACGCCGCGCGCATCGAGGCATTCGGTTGGGAGGCGCTCGTCATCGACGGCCACGATCTGGCGGAGGTCGACGAGGCACTGTCCAGCGCGCGCGATGCGGAGCGTCCGACCGCGATCGTCGCGCGGACGGTGAAGGGCAAGGGTGTGTCCTTCCTCGAGGACAAGCCCGGCTGGCACGGGAAAGCCCTCAACGCCGAGGAGGCGAAGAAGGCCCTCGCGGAGATCGGCGACGAGCCGTCGCGAACGTTCGAGACACCAAAGCCGCCGCGCTGGTCACCGCCGCCGGTCACGGCCAAGGCGCCGCGCTTGGTGGCGTATGCCGAGCCTGTCGCGACGCGCAAGGCGTACGGCGACGCGCTCGCGGCGCTATGCGCGGCGCGCGGCGACGTCGTCGCGCTCGACGCCGAGGTCAGCAACTCGACGCACGCTGAAGAAGTGAAGAAGATCGTTCCGGAGCAATTCTTCGAGATGTATATCGCCGAGCAGAAGATGGTCGCGGCCGCGGTCGGCATGCAGGTCATCGGCCTGCGGCCGTTCGCCTCCACCTTCGCCGCCTTCTTCACACGGGCGTACGACTTCATCCGCATGGGCGCCATCTCGCAGGCGAACATCCGTCTCTCCGGATCGCACGCCGGCGTATCGATCGGCGAGGACGGCCCGTCGCAGATGGCGCTCGAGGACCTCGCGATGATGCGTGCCGTGCATGGCAGCACCGTGCTCTACCCGAGCGACGGGAATCAGACGGCGAAGCTCGTCGCGGCGATGGCCGATCGTGAGGGCATCGTCTACATGCGTACGACGCGCGCGAACACTCCGATCCTGTATCCGGCCACGGAGGAATTCGCGATCGGTGGGAGCCGCGTCGTGCGTGGCGGCGGCGCTGACGATCAGGTCACGGTCGTCGCGGCGGGGATCACGCTGCACGAATCGGTGAAGGCCGCGGATGTTCTCGCGAAGAGCGGTGTAAAGGTGCGCGTGATCGACCTGTACAGCGTGAAGCCGATCGATACGAAGACGCTCTGGGCCGCGGCCGTCGCGACCGGTGGCCGAGTTGTCGTGGTGGAGGATCACTGGCCCGAAGGCGGCATCGGCGAGGCGGTCCTGGCCGCGCTGGCTGGCGAGCGCGTAACTGCGGTCCGATTTATTCATCTCGCGCCGCGCGACATGCCGGGATCGGGCAAGCCGGCGGAGTTGCTCCACGCGGCGGGGATCGACGCCGATTGCATCGAACGGGCAGTCCGCGCGCTCATCTAGCATTGCCCTAGCGCCATAGCGTTAGGGAAGGGGAGCAGCGTGGAGCTCTGGATCATCCTTGCGATCATCGTCGTGGCGGGGCTCTTTCTCGTCTCGATGTACAACCGTCTCGTCACGCTCCGTCAGCGCGTGCGCGAGGCCTGGTCGGACATCGACGTCCAGCTGAAGAGGCGGTACGACCTGATCCCGAACCTCGTCGAGACCGTGAAGGGCTACGCGGCGCACGAGAAGGGGGTCTTCGAGAGCGTGACCCAGGCGCGCGCGAACGCCATCGCGGCCGGCGCCACCGGAACCCCAGAGCAGCGCGCTCAGGCTGAGAACGTCCTCACCGGCGCCCTGCGCTCCGTCTTCGCCGTCGCCGAGGCCTATCCGCAGCTGCAGGCGTCGCAGAACTTCCGCGATCTGCAGGAGAACCTGACCGCGACCGAGGACAAGATCGCGTTCGCGCGACGGTTCTACAACGGCAACGTTCGCGACTACAACACCGGGCTTCAGACGTTCCCGACGAACATCCTCGCGGGCATGTTCGGCTTCACCGCCGAGCAGTACTTCGAGCTCGCGGATGCGAAGGAGCGCGAAACGCCGAAGGTGTCGTTCAGCTAACCGTCGTGGCGTCACCGGGCCCGCGTCTCAATGTCTACGACGCCGTCGCAGCGAACCGCTGGCGCACCGTCGCGCTCATCGGTGCGTTCACCGGACTGATCGCGCTCGTCGGCTACGTCGGCGGCGAGTACTTCACTCCCGGCGGAGGCATCGCGTTGCTGCCCGCGGCGCTTGGCTTCTCCGCGCTGACCTCCGCCGGCTCGTACTTCGCCGGCGACAGGCTCGTCCTCGCGCAGAGCCAGGCGAAGGCTCTGCCTGCGGACGCCGAACCGCAGCTGCGAAACATCGTCGAAACGCTCGCGATCGGTCTCGGCATCGAGCCGCCGAAGATCTACGTGATCGACGACACGGCGCCCAACGCGTTCGCGACGGGGCGCGACCCGAAGCATGCGTCGATCGCCGTCACGAAGGGGCTGCTCGAGAAGCTCGACCGGACCGAGCTCGAGGGGGTCATCGCGCACGAGATGAGCCACGTGGTGAACCGCGACATCCGCGTCATGCTCCTCGTCACGGTCCTTGTGGGCACGATCGCCCTCATCTCCGATGGTCTGCTTCGCTCCATGCAGTTCGGTGTCGGTCGCCGCCGCGGACGCGACGGCGGCGGGGGTGGTGCGGGCATCATCGCGATCGTCGCGATCGTCCTTGCCATCCTCACGCCGGTCATCGCAACGCTCATCCAGCTCGCCGTCTCCCGCCAGCGCGAATACCTGGCTGACGCGTCGGGCGCCCTGCTCACGCGATATCCGCCGGGCCTCGCCTCGGCGCTCAAGAAGATCGCCGCGGACCCCGAGCCGCTCGAGGTTGCGAACAAGGCGACGGCCTCGCTGTACATCGCGAACCCGCTGAAGGACCGCCCCACGTTCATGGACGGCATGTTCAACACGCACCCGCCCATCGCAGAGCGCGTGAAGCGCCTCGAGGCGATGGGCGGTCCGTGAGGCGGCCATGAGGGCGAGCGCCGCAGCCACGATCGCAGTCCTCGCAGTGCTGGCGGCGGTCGGGGTCGGTCTCGCGTCGAGCCGCCTGTTCACGCCAGCGCCGACACCAGTCCGGGTCAACGTGACGTTCTCGCCCGCGCCGACTCCGAGTCCGACGCCCTACGACGAGGCTGCGCTCTTCCGGCAGCCGCTGTCCGGTGGGTGCGCGACGACCGGCGGCGTGTGGCTCGTCACCAACGGTGGCGGCCTGCTGCGGTACGACGGCACGCAATGGGCGCAGGTCGACGACACGTTGCGTTCGCTCACGCGCGCGACCTGCCAGGGCAGCACCGTGTTCGGCGTGGGGTTCGTCGGCGCGTTCCTCATCGCGGACGAGCAGACCCACCAGATCCGCGCCACCGACATCAGCCCCGAGGATCTGTTCGGTGTTGCGCCCCTGCCCGCTGGTGCGCTCATCGTCGGAACTCGCGGCGCGGTGTACGTCCTCGACAACGGGGACATCCAGCCCTACGCGCAGGGCATTGACGAGGACCTCTTCGGTGTCGTCGCATTCGGGCTCCAGTCTGCGTGGGCCGTTGGCGATCACGGCATCACCTATCGGCTCGACCAGCGTGGGTGGGCACCGATCGGAAGCGGCCAGGGCAAGGCACTGCGCGCGATCGCCGCGACCACGCCGGCGAACGCCGTCGCGGTCGGTGACGCGGGGACCGTGGTGAGCTACGTGAGCGGATGGCTTCCGGCGAACAGTGGAGTCGAAGTGAACCTGCGCGATGTCATCGTCACACCTGGACTGTGGATCGTCGGCGACGGCGGTACGGTCCTCACGACCAGTGCCTCTCCCTCGGCGCCGCTGCGCAAGGTCGACATCGGGACTACCTGCGATCTCGTAGCGGTCTTCGCGCGAAGCGGTGAGGTCTGGGTCGTCGGCCGGACCAATCTCGGCGGCGGCGTGTGGCGGCTCCGAGCCGACGGCACCGTCGCACAGCACTTCGGCGGTTGTTGACGAAGTTGCGCGCACGTTCTGAATAGACTCGCCCCGATGTCCCGCGCTCCCCTGTCCGACCTTCGCGTCCTCGAGATCGGCAACTACATGGCCGGTCCGTTCTGCGGCATGCAGCTCGGGGACATGGGCGCCGATGTGGTGAAGATCGAAGATCCGCGCGGCGGCGACCTGTCGCGGCGCCTCGATCCGATCGTGAACGGCGAGAGCGGCAACTTCGCGCGGCTCAACCGCTCGAAGCGCAGCATCGCGCTCGACCTCAAGCAAGAGGCCGGCAAAACGGTGCTCCGCCGCATGGCCGCGCAGGCGGACGTCGTCGTCGAGAACCTTCGGCCGGGGACGATGCGCGACCTCGGACTCGCACCGCGCGATCTGCTCGGCGAGAACCCTCGCCTGGTGTACGCGTCCGTGACCGGATGGGGACTCGATGGACCATATGCCGATCGACCGGCGCTCGACATCATGGTCCAGGCCAAGAGCGGGCTCATGAGCATCACGGGGGAGGAGGGCGGCGCGCCGGTCAAGGTCGGCGTGTCGATCTCCGATCTCGCGGCCGGGCTCTACGCGACCATCGCGGTGCTCGGAGCGCTTCGTGTTCGCGATCGCGATGGAAAAGGTCAGCTCATCGACATCTCGATGTTCGAGTCGTCGGTCTCGCTCGCGGTGTGGGAGGCGGGCACGTACTTCACCACGGGCGAGGTGCCGCGCGCCGCCGGCTCCGCCCACAAGCTCATCGGGCCGTATCAGGCGATCCGCGCGAGTGACGGGCACTTCGTGATCGGAGCGACGACGCCACCGAATTGGACGGCCTTCTGCCGCGCGCTCGCGCTCGAGCGGCTGGAACGCGATCCGCGTTTTGACGACGGTACGAAGCGTCGCGAACACGCGCGCGAGCTCATCCCGCTCATCGAGGAGATCACCGCCACGAGGCCGGCGGCGCACTGGCTCGCGGTGCTGCGCGCGGCGGGCGTCCCGTGCGGCGAGATCGCTGACTACGGCGACGTCTTCACCGATCCCCACCTCACCGAGCGCGGGTTCTTCGTCGATCTGGCCCACCCGCGCCTCGGAACGATCCGCGCGCTGGGCACGCCGCTGCGATTCGGCTCGAGCCGCGCGGACATCCACCAGGCAGGGCCGCTCCTCGGGGAGCACACTCGCGAGATCCTCACGCAGGCTGGCTTCGCTGCGGCAGAGATCGAGCACCTTGTGGCATCGGGTGCGGCGATGGAGGCGAGCGCGGGGCGCGCTCGAGCTCAGCGATGAGCGACGCTGTGGTCGAGCTCCGCGAGGGCGGGAGCCTCTGGCTCACCTTCGATCGGCCGAAGGCGCGCAACGCGATGACCTTCGAGATGTACGACGTGCTCGAGCAGACGGCCCGGCGCGCGAACGACGACGCGGCCGTGACGGCGCTGGTGGTGACCGGTGCCGGCGGCGCCTTCGTCGCGGGCACCGACATCGGGCAGTTCGCCGACTTCCGGACGGCCGAGCAGGCGTACGCGTACGAGGAGCGCATGGACCGCGTGCTCGGCGCGCTCGAGGCCGTGCGCAAGCCGACGATCGCGGCCATCGCCGGCGCGACCACCGGCGGTGGCCTGGCGATCGCCGCGGCGTGCGATCTTCGCATCGCCACCGCCCGCGCCACCTTCGGAATGCCGATCGCGCGAACGCTTGGAAACTGCCTCTCCCTGGGCAATCTCGCGCGCCTCGCGTCGCTCATCGGCGTCGCGCGCGTCAAAGAGCTGATCTTCACGGCGCGGATCATCGCGGCCGATGAGGCCAAGGATCTCGGGCTGGTGAGCGAGATCGTCGCCGACGAGAGAGCGTTACGCACGCGCGTTGACGAGCTCACGCGTGCGATGTCGACGCACGCGCCACTGACGCTCTGGGCGACAAAGGAAGGGCTACGCAGGATCCGGGAGCGGATGCTGCCCGGCGAGGGGCGCGACCTCGTGGCGCTGTGTTACACGAGCGAGGACTTCCGTGAAGGCGTGCGCGCGTTTATCGAGAAGCGCCGGCCGGTCTGGAGGGGCAAGTGAGTTTCTTCCACGAGGAGCAGCGTTTCGGCTGGTGGGTGTGGGCGCTGGTGGCGGTCATCGCGATCCCGGTGCTC
>JANMWW010000068.1:0-2915 GCA_031394155.1 Chloroflexota bacterium
CGCGGTCGCGTCAGCGACGAGGCCGCTCGTGATCGGGATCGGGGTCGCGTAGAGCTGCGGGTCGCTGATGCGCACCCAGCCCGCCGGAGGCGTGATCGAGAGCCCGGCCGCGATGTCGCTGTAGCGCTCGGCCTTGGGCCGGTTGGGGTCCTGGACAGAGGTCGGGATGAAACGGAAGACGGCTCGCGCGTCGTGGTCCGAGGACTCTGGTGCGGCCGATGCCCGGAGGTTCGGCAGCGGCACGGCGACGACCAGCGCCGCCGCGATCGCCAAAAGGGCACGACGCGCCATCGGGATCCCTGCTGCTCCCACGGGCCTACGAACGAGAGGCGCGCGGGGCCGGTTCAGCCTGCTGGGGCTTTGATACCGAGCCGGCTAACTGAAGGCGCCGATCCGTCGCAGCGAGACCCAGCCCGCCGCCCCGAATACCAGGTGATCGACGACCTCGATCCCCAGGAGACGCCCGGCCTGCGCCGCGTCGCGCGTCGTCCGAATGTCGTCGGCGGAGGGCGTGGGATCGCCGCTCGGGTGGTTGTGGGCCATCACGATGCCCGGCGTCTGGCGGCGGATCGCCTCGGTGAAGAGCTCGGCGATACGGACCGGGGTCCCCGAAACGCTCCCCATATAGATAGGAGTGACCGCGACCAGGCGCTGCTTGCGGGAGACCAGAGCGACGCACAGACACTCGCGCTCCAGATGCGCGAAGTGGGGCGCGAGCGCCGCGGCGGCCAGCTCCGGCGTATCGCAGCGCTCGCCGTCGGAGCCCGCGATCACGACGCGCCGCCCCAGCTCGCACGCCGCCGCGATGCGCACCGCGGTCGCCAGGCCGAGCCCCGACTCCCGAAGGCGCGCCGTGTCGGCCTGGCCGAGCGCCCGCAGACCGCCGATCCGCCGCAGCAATTCGTTCGCGATCACCAGCGCGGAGCGCGTCCGCGTGCCGCTGCCGATCAGCAGCGCGATCAGCTCGTCGTCGGAGAGCGAGGTCGCGCCGCGCGCGGCGAGACGCTCGCGCGGACGCATGGATTCGGGCCACTCGCGGATGGGCATCACAAGTGACATCGGCTGCGCCCTGCGCTCTCTTTCCTCACTGGACTCTCCGGTCGCAGTGCCTCGGACTCGTAAACTCCAGCGATGACTTCACGGGTCCGCCGGATCAGGATCGATCGCTCCAGGCGCCTCGCGGACGAACCAGAGGTCGGACACAATCGCTGGCATCCCGACATTCCAGCGATCGCGCACGTGGCGCCGGGTGAGCGGATCGTCGCCGAGACACGGGACGCGGTCGACGGACAGGTGACGCCGCAGACGAACGCCGCGGACCTTCTCACCATGGATCTGAACGTGGCGCATCCGTTGACCGGTCCCCTCTGGATCGATGGCGCGGAGCAGGGAGATCTCCTCGAGGTTCGCATCGTCGACGTGGAGTCCGACTCCTTCGGCTTTACCTCGCACCTTCCGGGCTTCGGCTTCATGCGCAGCGACTACCACGATCCGTGGGTGTTCACCTGGCAGATTCGCGATGGCTATGCAGAATCGACGGGGATACCGGGCGTGCGCATCGCTGACGCGGCCTTCTCCGGGACGCTCGGCGTCGCGCCATCGCACGCACAACTCGACGCCGTGCGAGCGCGGGAGCAGCGCCTGCTGGAGCGTGGCGGCGCCGTCTTCCCGCCCGAGCCGAACGGGGCCGTCCCCTCCGACCCACGGATCGCACGCGAGGCGCTGCGGACGATCCCGCCGCGCGAGTTCGCCGGAAACCTCGATATCCGTCAGCTCACGCGTGGCGCCACGCTGTACCTCCCGGTGAACGTCCCGGGCGCGCTCTTCTCCATCGGGGACGGACACTTCGCGCAGGGCGACGGCGAGGTCTGCGGCGCCGCGATCGAGATGCGTGCCGCATTTCACCTTGAGTTCGCGGTCGGGAAGGGCGAGGCGGCACGCCGGCGCATCGCGGCACCGACCTATGCCAGATCCGACGCGTCGCCGGCCGAGGCGAGACTCGCGAAGGGAAGCTACGCGACGACGGGAATCTCGGTGACGAGGGACGGCGAGAACACCTCGGAGGACGCGACGCTCGCCGCCCGGCGCGCCCTCGACGCGATGCTCGAGCACCTCGTCGTCGACCGCGGCTACGACCGCGCCCAGGCCTACGCGATCGCGAGCGTCGCCGTGGACCTGCGCCTCAGCTCGGTCGTGAACGTGCCGAACTTCGTCGTATCCGCGGTGTTGCCCCTCGACATCTTCATCTAGCTCGTGCGTTCAGGAACTCGCCGACCACGGCGGTGAAGCGACGGGGCTCTTCGACGAACGGGTTGTGTCCGCTGCTCGTGAACAGCGCGAGACGGGCACCCGGGATCCCCGTCGCGAGCTCGTGCGCGAACGCTGGGGTGGTGATCCAGTCGTCGCTCCCAACGACGACGAGCGTCGGCACGTGTATACGCGACAGCCGGTCGCGCACGTCGTAGTGGTCGTAGCTGGCGAAGATCCGGCGTCGCGCGGCGAGCCGGTAGCGCAGAGGAGCAGTGACGGCGCGAATTCGCGCGGAAGTGGGACGGTGGAAATACAGCGGTTGCACCGCACGCCACGCGCGTTCGAACGCCGCGTCGTCGGGCAGCGTGTCGTTCCAGAGCCGCGCGAGCGCGCGCTGGATGCTCGGCGTTGCCCGCTGTCGCGCGTTCTCGCGGGAGACCGGCCGGAATGCCGCGCTGGCCGCGGTGTCGACGAGGACGAGCTTGCCGACCAGCCGGGGATGGCGGAGCGCGAGGTGGAGCGCGATGAAGCCGCCATTCGAGTGACCGAGCACCGCAGGTCTGCGCAGACCGAGGTCGCGAATGAGCCGGGCCGCATCGTCCGCGAGCGCCTCGAGCGGCCGGGTCCTCGGCACGGCGCCCCGCGAGAGCCCGTGTCCGCGGTGG
>JANMWW010000089.1:0-3197 GCA_031394155.1 Chloroflexota bacterium
CGAGCAGCGCGATGTCGCCGACAAGGGCGGCACCATGCGGCTCGGCAGCTATCCCTGCGTGCTCGAGGCGGGCTCGGTCGCTTCGGCGGCGTACGCGCAGCCGATCGTGCTCGAGCGCCACCGGCATCGGTACGAATTCAACAATTCGTACCGCGAGCTCCTGGCGCAACACGGCATGCGTTTCTCCGGGCTGTCGCCGGATGGTCGCCTGGTCGAGATCGTGGAGATCGACGACCACCCCTTCTATCTCGGCACGCAATACCACCCCGAGTTCAAGTCGCGTCCCAACCGGCCGCACCCGCTTTTCGCCGCGTTCGTCGAGGCGAGCCTGAAATACGCGCGAGCGAACGGACGAGCACAGGTCCCTGCAGCGATGCTGCAGGAGACAACGTCATGAAGTTCTATCTCGACAGCGCCATCTATGAAGAGATCGCCGAGGCGGTGAAGTGGGGTGTCATCGACGGCGTGACCACGAACCCCACGCTCATCGCGAAGGCGGGGCGTGATCACGAAGAGCAAGTGAAGCGCATCTGCGAGATCATCGGGAACGTCTCGGCCGAGGTCGTCAGCGAGAAGGCCGACGACATGATCGTCGAGGGCCGGCGCATCGCGACCTGGCACAAGAACGTGATCGTCAAAGTGCCGCTCACGATCGACGGCCTCACCGCCGGCAAGGTGCTCGCGAGCGAGGGCACGCGCATCAACGTGACGCTGTGCTTCTCCGTGAACCAGGCGCTGCTCGCGGCCGCGGTCGGCGCGTTCATCGTCAGCCCGTTCGCCGGACGACTCGACGACATCAACGAGGACGGGATGCGCGTCGTCGCCGACATCGTGAGTGCGTACCGGCAGCAGGACATCAAGACGAAGGTGCTCGCCGCCTCGATGCGGCATCCGATGCACATCACTCAGGCGGCGCTCGCGGGCGCGGACATCGCAACGATGCCGATGTCGGTGCTCAAGATGCTCTTCGATCACCCGCTCACCGACGCCGGCCAGAAGAAATTCCTCGAGGATTACCGCAAGACGCAGGAAGCCAAGCCGATGAAGAACAGCGCCGAGGCCGCTACAAAGCGTTAACTGCGCGACACTCGGTCCTCGCGCCGATATGGCCCTCGCTCCGTGCTGCGGCCGGTATCGCGGCTCCGCCCTCGCTCCTCGCAGTTGGCTACGCGCGCCCGCCATCGCCAAGAGCGCCGGCCCACTCGGTGGACGGCCTATGTTTTCGCGCTGGGCGCAAGTGCTCGTCGCTGAGGACGGAGCCGCTCACCGGCTCTTGTCGCGCATATTCGGCCGGCGCCGCGAGGCGCGGACGCTACCGGCGCGGCGCGTCGCGCAGCAGGAAGTCGCGATAGTCGGCACCGTGCACACCGCAGAGATCCATGACGCAAAGCAGCAACGCGGCCTCGTCTGAATCGGCGCGCCCCGTCTTGATCGACACGTCACATGCGTACAGCGACTCGTATGCGCGCGCGATGTCCGATGGGGCGAGCCCGCGCGCGTACTGCGTGTAGCGAAGGATCGCACCGGGGGACGAGCGGATCGCCTTCGCCATCTTCTCGGCCTCCGCGGGCCGCGGATCCTTCGAAGCGAAGAGCAGCACGCGGAATTGCCAGAGAAGGAGCGCGAGCAGCTGCTGAGGCGCGTTCCCTTCCGCGAGCAGCCGCTCGAGCAGGGGCGCGGCGGTGCGTACGTCGCGGCGCACCACGGCCTTGGTGAGTTCGAACACGTCCGATTCGATCGCACCCGATACGAGCGCGCGGACGTCGTCGCCGGTCACGGGCTCGCCGTTAGCCCACGACGCGAGCTTCGCGAGCTCGTTCTCGATGCGCTCGGTGTCGCCGGCAAGGGCGGTGGAGAGCGCGTCGAGGGCGTCCGGTCGCAGAGTCACGCCGGCGAGCTTCGCGCGCCCGTTGATCCACTGCGCCACGTCGCCGGGCATGAGCCGGTCGTACCGCTCCACAGCGCCGCCGGCATCCTCGACCGCATCCAGCAGCGCGACGTCGGCCTGCGGCGCGGCCTTCGGCTTGCGCCCTCTGCTGCCGCGGCCAGTGCCCTTGATCGGCTCCGGCGCGACGAGCACGAGCGCCGAGTCCTCGGCGAAGCGCGAGATGACGTCCGTCCGCGCGAGCGCCTCCGCATGATCGACAAGGACGACGCGCTTCTCGTCGGGCGCGGCGAAGAGGCCCTGCGACTGGCCCGCGACGAGGATCTCGTCGGCGGCGCCGTCCGTGCGTCCATCGACGCGTGTCAGGCCGAGTGCGCTTCCGAAAGATACGAAGTTTCGTCCGGAGAGGTCGGCCTTCGGCGCCGCCTCGTCGGCGAGCAGCGAATGAACGAGCTCATTGGCGCGAAGCCGAATACGGAACGAATCCTCGCCGTGGAGGAGGAAGAGCGTTCGCGTGCGTGCGGACGACGAGGCCTGTGCCATCCAGTGCGATCTCCACCGTGCCGTCTTTGTCCGTGCGGTACGTCGGCACGCCCGCGAGAGCCTGCAGCGTCTCCGGCGTGGGATGACCATACCGGTTCCCCGCGCCGACGGAGATGAGCGCGGCCTCCGGTCGCGCACCGGCGCGCAGCGCGCTCGCGTATGGAGTCTGCGCACCGTGATGCGGCGGCACGTAGACGCGCGATCGCAGCCGTTCGGGGTGCGCGATGAGGCGGCCGAGAGCATCGTCGACGGCGTCGCCGGTGAAGAGCGCCGAGAATCGGCCGCTCTCGACACGCAGAACGAGCGACGGCGTATCGACGACGAGGTCGTCCGCGGGTGCGAGCACATCGATCGTCGCGGCGCCGAGCTGCACGCGTTGGCCCGCATGCACCGCGCGGCGTTCGACGCCGCGCCTGACCAGCGCCGCGGACCAGAGATCGGTGAGCGGGCTTGGATTCAGACCAAGCGGCTCGATGGCGAGGCCGACGTCATAGCGCTCGAGCACCGCGAGCAGACCTGCCCCGTGATCGGTGTGCGCGTGCGTCAGCGCGACGACATCGATGCGACGATGCCACGGCGGCAGCGTTGCGCCGAGCTCGTCGAGCAGGCGCGCCGGGTCGGGTCCACCGTCGATCAGCGCGAGGGCGCCGCCGACGTCGACGAGATACGCGTCGCCCTGGCCGACGTCGAGCGCCACGACGCGCACCGACCCCGCGCTCGCGGGCCACGCGACGAACGCCAGCGCGAGCGCGACCACCAGCAGCAGCGC
>JANMWW010000123.1:0-6909 GCA_031394155.1 Chloroflexota bacterium
GAGTGAAGAAGGCCATGATCACGAGCACGAGCGCCCATGTGAGCCCACCGCGCAAGAGCCGCCAATCCATCTCGCCGCTCGGCACGATGTTGAGGCGCTGCCAGCGATCCTGAAGGGCGACGATGTGCAGCCGCACGAGCAGCACGAGGCTTCCGAGCGTAAAGACCACGAGATCGGCGATCAGGTTGGTGAGCGCCATCGACACGTTCACGACGAGACAGAAGCCGACGAAGCCAAGCGCGTCCCATGGGCGGCCGGTGCGCATCAGCGCGAACGTTCCTGCAAAGGCCGACGCCCACGCCGTCGCCCCGAGGAACAGGATGAAGACCGTTGGGTCGGTCGCGGACTCGCCCGCGAGGACCTGCGTGAGCCAGTTGTTGACGGCGATCGCGAGCGCGACGAGCTTCTCGCGAAGGATCGTCCCTTCCGCGGCCACGGCCGTCGTGATGACGACCGCGATCGCGCCGAGGATCCCCGCGGTCACCACCGCGCGGCGGTTGCTCATGCGTCCGTTGCCGATGAGGATGCCGGCGAAGATCCCGAGGAATGCAAGCCACGTGAAGTGCTCCGCCGTCCTCACCCACTCGGCCTGCTGCAGCGACAGCGGGTAGATCGCGACGAGCAGCGCGTAGATCGGGAGCGCGAACCAGCCGCCGCGGAATTTCAGGCGCTGTCGCGAGATCGGCGGAAAGAGCGAATGCAGGCTGCGCCCGGTCCAGGCGCGCGCCTCAAGCAACTGCGCCCGCCGCGTCGCGGAACAGATCGGAGATCGAGGCACCCGGGGCGAGATACGTCGCGGTCACGCCGGCGATCGCGAGCTCGCCGAAGAGCTGATTGCGGCGCGCGCGGTCGCGCTCGTCCGTCTGCGTTGGCGCGGCGATGATCACGGCCTGCGTCGCGATCGACGCTTCACGAAGCGTCGAGGCGGGGCGGACCCACGCGCGATCAAGTGACGGCGTGATCAGGATGCACGCAGAGCCACGGCGCAGACGCGGCAGCGTCTCGACGAGCGTCTCCGCGATGGTGTGCGAACCGGCCACACGCACCTCTGCCAGGTACTGCATCAGCTTGCCGAATTGTTTCGTCCCGCGGTCAGGCTGGAAGACCTCCGCGCGGTTGCCGCTCGTGATGAGGCCGACGTTGCGGTGGTCGTCGAGCGCCTTTCGCACGATCGACGCGGCCACGGTCACGGCGCGCTCCTCGGTCGAGTCCTCGCCGTTACCGCGGTGCCAGTGGCGCTCGAGGTCGAGGTAGAGCCACAGGTCCGCGGTCTTATCGAGCTCGAACTCTTTCACGTGCAGGGTGCGGTGGCGCATCGAAGACGGCCAGTGGATGCGGTTCATCGCATCACCCGGCCGGTACTCGCGGATGCCCATGACCATGGACGTCGACTGCAGCGAGCGCTGACCCGTCAGGATCCCGCCCTCGAGCACCGACCCGGGAAGGCGCCAGTGCGGGAGCGGCAGGACACGCGGGTAGACGAGCATCAATGATTCGGTCGCGACGCGCGCCTCGCGCGGAAAGAGGCCGAACGGATCGCCGCTCCGGAGGACGATCGGGCCGACCTTGTAGCGGCCACGGCGGATCGCTTTCGCGAGGACCTTCCACTTCCGCGTCTTGCCCCCACCGCCGATGGAGAGGACGCGACCGGGCAGGGGCTCGGGCCAGTTCGATTCCTCGCTGATCTCCAGCCACAGCTTCCCGAAGGAGGAGTCGTTCTTCAGCTCGTACACCAGCTCGAACGTGTCGCCGAGATGCGCGTAGGTCTGCGACAGCACGCGCGTCATGGAGAGCCCGTCGAGCGTGAGTCGCGCCTGTATCCACGCCGCGACACCGACGAACAGCAGCAGGTAGGCGAGGTAGCTGAGCAGCTCGACACCCGTCGACGCGGCGACGATGAAGAGCGCGAGCCACAGGACGACGAAGTGCCAAGTCTTCATCTAGGGACGGGCGTTCGCCCGATGACCGTTCGCCCAAGCTCGTTCACGAGCCGCCATTTAGGTCCGCGCTGCGGTCGGTGAAAGCTCGACCGGCACGCTCGCGAGCACTTCCGCGATGACGGTCGTCGCGGCGAGGTCCTTCAGTCTCGCCTGCGGCTGGAGGATGAGTCGGTGTGACAGCGTCGGCGCCGCGAGCCGCTTCACATCGTCCGGCAGGACGAAGTCGCGGCCTTGAAGCATGGCGAGCGCCTGCGAGGCACGCGCGAGCGCGAGCGACCCACGTGGGGACGCGCCGAGGTAGACGTCGGGGTGCGATCGCGTGGCGTTCACGACGGCGACGACGTAGGCCTTTATCTGATCGGCGATGTGGATGTCCTTGACCGCACTCTGCGCTTCGATGAGCTGGTCGGCCGACAGGACCTGCTCGATGGTCTCGAGCGGGTGGATCACGCGCTGCGCGTCGAGGATCGCGATCTCCTGACGGTCCGTCGGGTAGCCGAGCTGCAGCCGGATGAAGAATCGGTCGAGCTGTGCTTCGGGAAGAGGGAAGGTGCCTTCGTATTCGATGGGGTTCTGCGTCGCCAGGACGAGGAACGGGTCGGGCAGCTGGTAGGTCACACCATCGACGGTGACCTGCTGCTCGTCCATCGACTCCAGTAGTGCGGATTGGGTCTTGGGCGTCGCGCGGTTGATCTCGTCCGCGAGGACGATCTGGCTCATGATCGGGCCCGGCCGGAACTCGAACGTGCTGGTGCGCTGGTTGAAGATCGAGACGCCGGTCACGTCGGACGGCAAGAGGTCTGGCGTGAATTGGATGCGGCGGAACGAGCAGCCGAGCGAACGCGCCATGGCCTTCGCGAGAACGGTCTTGCCGGTGCCCGGGACATCCTCGATGTGGATGTGGCCGCGGCACATGAGGGCGACGAGCGCGAGCTCGACCTCCTGGTGCTTGCCAAAGATGACCTTTTCGACGTTGGCAATGACACCTGAGATCTGGCTCGCGAGGGCGCTCTTATCCATCAGTGTCCTCTCCACCCCGGTGGAACCCAATCGGCTCCCCTTGCCGCCTCATGCTAAAGGCGAACACCTGTTACCGGAATGAACGCGCGAAGTGTTGTCTTGGTTCAACGGCCAAGGGCCGCTTGCATAACTCTCCCACCCAGCGGCGCCGCGTCGACGCCACCCTGGCCGGCGTTCTCGATGATCACGGCGACCGCCACGACCGGGTTTTCCGCAGGGGCGAACCCGATGAACCAGCCGTGCGGCGGCCCGGCGGGATTCTCGGCGGTGCCGGTCTTGCCCGCGACGTGGATCCCCGAGATCTTCGCGCCGAAAGCGAAGGCCCCCGGCCCTTCGACCGCGCCGACGAGGTACTGGGTGATCTTCGCGGCCGTGTCGGGCCGGACGATCTGCCCGGACGCGCCCGGGGCGATCGTCCGGATCGTGTTCCCTGAGCTGTCGCGCACCTCGAGCGCGTAGTGCGGCGTCGGCATGACCCCGCCGCGCCCGACCGCCGCGGCGACGAGCGCCATCTGCAACGGAGACGTCAGCAGCTCACCTTGGCCGTAAGAGGTGTCGGCCACGATCGTCGGGCGATCGAGCGCTCCGGTATTCGAGAGTTGGCCCTTCGCGACGGCGAGATCGCATTTCGGCGCCGTTCCGATGCCGAAGCGCTGCGCGAACTCCGCGAGCTTCGGTCCGCCGATCTGCAGACCGATCTTCGCGAAGTAGATGTTCTCCGAGAGTCGGTACGCGTCGGCCAGCGTGAAGTCGGCGTGCGCGTGCGACGACGAGCGCACGAAATAGTCGCCCCACGACTTGTCCGCCTGCCAGGGGTCGTCGACGCGCACCTTCGTGTCCGGGTTCACGCCGTTCTCGAGCGCGGCCGCGCCGGTGATGATCTTGAACGTCGAGCCCGGCGGATACAGGCCGGAGCGCGCGCGATCGATGAGCGGCCGCGCCTCGTCGCCGTTCACCTGTTGCCAGGCGATGTCCTCGGTCTTCGGATCGACGACCTGGTTCGGCTCGAACGACGGCAGACTGACCGAGGCGAGGATCGCGCCGGTACGCGGATCGAGCGCAATGATCGCGCCCTTCTTGCCCGTCGCCGTGAGCGCAGCGAGCGCGGCCTTCTGCACTTTCGGGTCGATGGCCAGCACGACAGCGCCGGGCGACGCGCGCTCGCCGAGGTAGCGCGCGCGCCACGTCGCGACGGGATCCCCCGGATCCTGACCGATGAGCGAATCCGCGTACGCGGCCTCCACGCCCGCAGCGCCGTACTTGAAGGACGCGTAGCCGACGACATGCGCGAGCGAACGGTCGGTGTATCTCCGCTGATAGCCATCCGGTGTCTTGACGCTCTCCGCGAGGACGTTGCCGGCGCTGTCGACGATCGTGCCGCGCGGGCGATCGCGGATCGCCGCGACGAGCCGTGGATTGAAGGGGTCGCTCCCGAGCTCTTCCGACGCGACCATCGTCCAATATCCGACCCCGATCGAGGTGATCAGGAACGCGAGCGCGATCGTGATCGTGAGCGAGCGGATATTCGCGGTCACCGAGCGCGTCACGCGGTGCCTCGCATTCGCGCGGTGACGTCGGAGACGCGGATGAGCAGCGCGACCAGCATGAAATTCGTAACGAGTGACGACCCGCCATACGCGACGAACGGCAACGTCACGCCAGTGAGCGGGATGAGCCGAGCGTTGCCACCGACGATGACCAGCGTCTGGAACGCGACGATGAACGAGAGACCCGCGGCCAGCAGCTGCAAGAACGGCGTCGGCGCGCGCAGCGCGATGAGCATGCCGCGGTAGACGAAGAGCAGGTACATCGCGAGCAGCGCTGCGGCCCCGGCGAATCCGGTCTCCTCCGCGAACGCGTTGAAGACGAAGTCGCTCCACACGACGGGTATGCGATCGGGCATCCCGTTGCCGAGCCCGGCGCCGAAGAGCCCGCCATTGCCGAGCGCGAACAGGCCCTGCACGATCTGATAGCCCGCGTCGAAACGCAGATCCTCGGCGAACGGGCGCAGCCACGTGTCGACGCGCACCTGCACGTGTCCGAACGCGTGGTACACGACATAGCCGCCGGCGATGAGGAGCACGAGTCCGATGAGCGTGTAGAAGGCCTCACCCGTCGCGAGATACAGCATCGCCAGGAAGATCCCCAGGAACAGGAGCGAGGCCCCGAGGTCCTTCTCGAAGATGACCACGATCATGGCGAACGCCCACATCGCGAGGATCGGCAGGAGGTACGGCACGGGCGGGATGGGGATCGGTCCGAACCGGCGCGGGTGCGCGATGACCTCGCGATACTCCTCGAGGTACGCCGCGAAGAACACGACCATCAGGATCTTCACGGCCTCCCACGGCTCGAAGTTCACGCGGCCGATCCCGATCCAGATGCGCGCGCCGTTCACCTCGCGCCCGATCACCGGCAGCAGCGGCGCGATGAGGAGGAGCACGCCCAGGAGCGCGAAGGTCCACTTGTAGCGCCCGAGAGCGGTGAGGTCGCGGGGGATGAGGATCGTCGCAACGAACGCGCCCGCCGCGATGAGCGTCCAGAGAAGCTGCTGCTCGAGCAGATTCGACGCGAGGCGCTCGACGAGGACGAGACCGATCGCCGTCAGCGCGCACGCCAATGGCAGGAGGAGTTGGTCGCCGCGAATGCCGCGGGCCGCGAGGAAGACGTGCAGGCCGATCGAGAGCGCGATGAAGGCGATCGGGATGATGAGCTGGCGCCTGTCGAACGTCGCGGCCTCGGCCGCAGCCACCGCCACGGAGCCGGTCGCCGAAAGCGCTGCCACCCAGACCAGCAGGCGCAGCTCGTCGCCGCGCCGCAGGATCAGGCTCACCGCTCGAGCCGCAGGGCGACACGACCGATCGCGATCTCGTCACCGGGACGCACGCGCTCGCGCTTGGCGATGCGCACGCCATTCACGAGCGTTCCGTTGGTGCTGCCGAGATCCTCGATCCACCACTCGCCGTCATGGATCTCGAGGGATGCGTGGCGCGCGGAGGCGGCCTCGTCCGGAACGGCGATGTCGTTCCCCGCGTCGCGTCCCATCGTGTTCGACGCGCGCAGCGCGAGGCGCTCGCCCACGCGCGGCGATCGCGCGGGGCTGCGCTCGACGACCAGCGTCCCCAGCGCGCGCGCGCCGGCGCTTTCGGTCTTCATGGCGCGCGTCAACGCGCCGAACGCGCGGATCAGAAAGAGATACAGCAGCAGCAGGAAGGCGATGCGGACACCCCAGAGGAGGACCGCAAACGTGATCTCCACGCGCTATTCGACCGAGCGGAAGACGATCTCGAGACCGCCGATCGAGATCTTGTCTTTGTCCTCGAGCACTTTCTCAGCGACGCGGCGGCCGTTCACGTACGTGCCGTTCGTGCTCTGCAGGTCGTAGAGCGTGTAGCGACCGAGGCGCAGGCGGACCTCGGCGTGCTTGCGCGAGACCCGGCGGTCGTCGAGCACCACGTCGTTCTGCGGATCGCGACCGATGAGCACGGGATCGGGGCCGAGCGCGACCGGAGGTCCATCACGCTGCTCGATGCTCGCGCGTGGCGCGCGGGGCCGATCCTTCATGAGCGCCTCACGGTCGAGCACCATCGTGTGACCGGACTCGACGGCGCCGAGCGCCTTTGGATCTGCCGCTACCTCGTCGCCCGATGCGTCGACCATCGCGCACGACACGCGGATGTCGCCGGGCGGCATGTCGTCGTCGCGCTCGAGCTCGACGGAGGGATAGGCCAGGAGCGTGAAGCTTCGTTCGCGCGCGGCGCCGAGGAGCGTCTCCGCCAGGTCACGCTCGAGGCTCTTGCGATATTGCTCGAACTGCGCGAAGTCAGCAGGCCCGAGCGAGACCACGTACGAATTGGGCACGAATGTCTTGCTGAGGCTGATCGTCTGATGCGATTCCATCGCGCGAATGAGTCGCTTTGCGATCTGGACGGGCTGCAGCTTGGCTCCG
>JANMWW010000287.1:0-13010 GCA_031394155.1 Chloroflexota bacterium
TCGCGACCTTCAGGACAAGTACGACACGCGGCGCATCGCCGACCGGATCGAGGAGGTGCTCGTCTCGGACGAGATCTCGCCTCACGACGCGGCGTTCATCGAGTCGCGCGACATGTTCTTTCTCGCGACCGCCGACGATGCGGGGATGCCGAATTGCTCGTACAAGGGCGGCGATCCCGGTTTTATCCGGGTGATCGACGAGCACACCGTCGCGTTCCCGAACTTCGACGGAAACGGGATGTACCTGTCCATGGGCAACGTGCTCGTGAACCCGAGCGTCGGCATGCTGTTCATCGACTTCGAGCGTGGCCACCGCATGCGCCTCAACGGTCATGCCTCGATCGACCCGGCGGACCCGCTCATGGCCGAGTACCCCGAGGCGCAGTTCATCGTCCGCGTGCGCGCGCGCGAGGTGTTCCCGAACTGCCCGCGCTACATCCACAAGTACAAGCTCGTGGAGCGATCGCGCTTCGTCCCGAAGAAGGGCAAGGCCACACCGGTGCCCGGGTGGAAATGCGCCGATTGGTCGGCCGACGCGCTCCCGGCGAACGACCCCGCGCGCGATCCCGAGCGCGAGGTCATCTAGGCCTGACCACCAAACGGACCGACGCGCAGAAGTGGTCGGTATCGGCCGACGAGTACGGACGTTCTCTCGCCGGCCTTTCGCTGAATTTGCTCGTACGGGATATCGAACGCAGCCTGCCCTTCTACACGAAGGTGCTCGAGTTCCGCGACCTGCATCACGATCCTGACTTCGCGGCGCTCGAGCGCGACGGCGTCAAGGTCATGCTGCATGCCGACCACACCTACGCCGCCCAGCCGTGGGCGCCGCGCCTCGCGGAGCAAGGCAAGCGCGGGTTCGGCGCCGAGATCCGCATCCTGGGCATCGAGCCCGAGGCCGCTGAGAAGCGCGCGCGCGAGCGCGGATACCTCGTGGTCCACACGACGAAGGCGTGGCCGCACGGTTGGCGCGACTGCGTCCTCGAGGATCCGGATGGCTACACGTTCGGAGTCGGCGTGCCGGTGTGACACATAGTGTCTGGTATAGTGTCTGACAGAGTGTCGGCCAAAACGCCTCCGTCCCGCCGCCGCGTGAAGATCGGCGCGACCCTCGATCCGGAGCTCGTCGGGGCGCTGGACTCATATGTCGCCGCGCATCCCGGGCTCGACCGAAGCGCAGTCATCGATGAAGCGCTGCAACTGTGGCATGCGCGAGAGCAGGAAGCGGCGATGGAACGTCAGTTGCGCGAGGACGCCGCTCGGTACGATGGCGAGCGCGTCGAGTGGCGAGGAGTCCGAAGCGCGGCAGCCGCACGTCGCTTCGGCACGCGTCGTTGAGTACCTCCCCAGCGCGCGGCGAGATCTGGTCGGTGCGGCTGCCGGGCAAGCCTGACGATCCGCATCAACCCCGGCCTGCGCTGGTCATATCCGCGAACGTCCGAAATCGCCTGGCGGACGACGTGATCGTTGTTCCGATCTTTTCGCTCGGAGCACCGGGGCCAACACACGTGCCGCTCGCACGCGGTTCCGGCGGGATCAAGAAGGACAGCGTCCTGTTCTGCGAGGAGCTCACGACGCTGGATCGCGACTGTCTCGGCCGCGCACCGTGGGGTCCCACGGTCGAGCCGGCGGTCCTTGACGCGGTCATCCGCGCGATCAGGCGCGCCGTCGGCGAGACGCTGCCGGAGCCGGCAACGTGATCATCGAAGAAGGTCGCGTGATCGCGAATACGCAGATCGGCGAGCTCGGCGCGCTGCTGCAGGTCCACGCGCCGGGCATCGCGGAGCGCGCCAGCGCCGGCCAGTTCGTGCACGTGCGCCCGGGACATGGATGGGACCCGCTGCTGCGGCGGCCGTATTCGTTCTGCCGCATCGATCGTCGCGCGGGGGAGATCGAGCTCATCGTGAAGGCGCTCGGGCCGGGCGGTGAGTGGATCGCCGAGCGCCGTCCCGGTGATGTGCTCGATCTGCTCGGGCCCCTCGGCACCGCGTTCGTGGTGCGGCGCGACACCCGCAACCTCCTGCTGGTCGCGGGTGGTACCGGCATCGCGCCGATGCGCGTGATCGCCGAGCAAGAGTCTGTGAAGCGCAACGTGACGTTGGTCTTCGGCGGCCGCGGTGTTGCGTACCTCTGGCCGTCGGATCGGCTGCCGCCGTCCGTCGAGTACGTCGCGACGACCGACGACGGCTCGTTCGGCGTGAATGGCCGCGTGACCGACGTGCTTGGGGAGCTCGTGCCGTGGGCGGATCAGCTGTTCGGCTGCGGACCGTGGGGCATGCTGGCGGCCTTGGGCCGGCTGCGCGACGACGCGCTGCGGGGGCCCATCGTGCCCGGGCGTCAGGTGCTGGTCGACGCGCAAGTCGCCGTCGAGCAGCACATGGGCTGCGCGATGGGTGTGTGCCGCGCGTGTGTGATCGTGACGCGCCCCGGCAATGCGCGCGTGTGCCGTGAGGGTCCGGTGTTCCCGCTGGGGGATGTGGCCTTCGAGGCGGGCGAGCCCGCGACCGTCGGGGTGCGCTGATGCCGTGGCGCCGCCCAAAGAAGCTCGAGCAGCGGTCGGGCTCGCCGCGCATCTCGCCCGAAGAGCGGCTCGAGACGGCGGCCGAGGGCGAGGAAGAGCGCGACACCGTCGAGCTGGCGACGCTCGACGGCGCGACGATCGTCGAGGCGGCGACCGGCGAGCCCGAGCACGAGGTCGAGACGTCCTCGCTCGACATCGACGTCGAGCGCCTCGATGACGCGCGCTACATCACCTCGTCAGCCAATGCGTTGCCGGAGCACGGTGTCGATCTGGAGGTCGATGCCGCGCGCGGCCTGCGCCTCAAGAACCCCGTGCTCACGGCCTCCGGCACGTTCGGGCAGGGGATCGAGTACGCCGAGCTGATCGACGTGTCGCGTCTCGGCGCGATCGTGAACAAGGGCACGACGCCGAACGCGCGGCCGGGGAACCCGCAGTACCGCATCGCCGAAACACCGGCCGGCATCCTGAACTCCATCGGCCTTGAGAACCCGGGCGCCGCCGAGGTGGCGCGGATCTACGGTCCCAAGTGGGCGAAGATGCGCGTTCCGGTGATCGTCAACGTAGCCGGCTACAGCGTCGACGACTACGTCTTCGTGGTGGAGGCGCTCGCGCAGACACCCGGGGTGGTCGCGTTCGAGCTGAATATCTCGTGCCCCAACGTGAGGGGCGGAATGCTCTTCGGCTTCGATCCTGTGCTCGCGGGCGACGTGACGCGCGCGGTCCGCGAGACCACCGACCTCCCGATCATCGTGAAGCTCACGCCGAACGCGCCGGATGTCGTCGCTGTCGCCCGCGCGTGCGAGGAAGCCGGCGCGGACGCGCTCACCGCGATCAACACCGTGCTTGGCATGCGCATCGATGTGGCGAAGCGCCGACCGGTGCTCGGCACGCGTAGCGGTGGTCTGTCAGGCCCGGCGATCCGTCCGATCGCGGTGCACATCACTTATCAGGTGGCGCAGGCGGTCTCGATCCCGATCATCGGTGCCGGCGGCGTGACCGACGCCAACGACGCGCTCGAGTTCCTCATGGCGGGCGCATCCGCCGTTCAGGTGGGGACCGCGACATTCGCGGATCCGCTTGCGCCGCTCCGCGTCATCGAAGGGCTCGCCGCATTCGTGAGAGAACAGAAGCTTTCTTCGATCCGCGACATCATCGGCGCCGCGCTTCCCACGCCCGCGGGTGATGACGCGCCCGACGCGCCCGACGCATAGTTCGCTTGATGCCTGACCGATTGGCGTTTGGCCCATTCCTCCTGCTCGAGCCCGCCGTGCGCGGGCAGCTGGCCGCGGCGTCGAAGGCGATGACGCTGGAGCAGGGCGCGATCCTCATCGAGGAGCGGCAGAGCGGCGAGGACGCGTACCTCCTGCTCGAGGGCGCGCTCCGCGTGGTGTCGCGCGGTGACGACCGCACGCTCGCGATCGTCGGCGCGCCGGCCCTGGTCGGCGAGATGGCAGCGGTTCAAGAACATCAACGAAGCGCGACCGTCGTCGCCGACACGCCCTGCAGCGTCCTGCGCATCCCCGGCAAAGAGCTGCGCACTCTCATGACGCGGCAGCCACTCTTCGCGACGGCGATGCGCGAGCGCGCCGACCTGCTGTCCGCGGACGCGTTCCTGAAGCGCAAGAGTCCGGTGCGCGACCTACCCGCGGAGATCGTCGGCGTCCTCGCTGCGCGCCTCCGGCCGCGCGAGCTCGGCTCCGATCAGGTCATCGAGGGCAACGACGACGACCTCTACCTCGTGCGCCGCGGTGCCATCGAGAATCTCGGCGACGGCACGCGGGCGGTGCCCGGCGACTTCGTGCAGCGCCAGCGCGGCGAGCGGTACGCGGCCGCCGGCGAGACCTGGATCTACGAGCTGCGCATGTCAGACGTGGCCGGCGAGATCATCAAGCATCAGGAGCGGGTCCGCGAGATCGCGGCGCGACTTGTCGACCACGCCAAGGTGAAGGCCACGCCCGGCGCGATCGCCGTGCGCGTCCCTGACCTAGGCGGCTCGCTCGTGCACGACGCTGGTAATCGCGTGGTCGTATCGGACAACGTCGGCGCGATGATCGACAAGCTCGACGGAAAACATGACGTCGCGACGCTGGTCTATGACTCACGCCACGCGCGTGGCGAGATCGTCGAGGGTCTTGCGATGCTCATCGCGGCCGGCCTCGCCGATATCCGCGACTAGCGCCGCAGGACGAGGCCGATCTTTCCGAACGTCTGCCGCGGCTCGGCGAACACCTTCACCCCGTCCTTGCCCTCGGCGACCTTGTCGGGCGTGTGGTTCTCGGCGCTGAATTCGACCGCCGCGAGCGGCGGGAATCCCTTGAGCAGGCGCTGACCCATCTCGTGCACCAGCTCCTGGATCGAGCGGCTGTTGAAGTCATGGAAGGTGTGCTCGAGCGCCTTGCGGATCACGCCGGCCTCGATGTGCCCCTGGCCCTCTCCCGACGCGTCGCGCACGTCGATGTACTGCCAGTGCGCATCCATGCGGATCGTGAGCGGGCGATCCACCAGGTCAGGCAGCGTCGTGTAGTCGTCCCGCGCGAACGACGCGAACGAGCTGCCCGTCGTCTTGAACAGACGCATGCCCTCGATGCCGCTGCGCGCGTGACTCATCGCGATCTGACTCCCGGCGCGCGCGAAGTCGGCGTGGGAGACGGCGACGTCGGCGCGGGCCATGCGGAAGACGACGTCGCTCTGGCCCTCGTCGTGATGGCCGCCATCGAGAGGCACCTCATGCGCGGTCACGCGGATGCGCTCCATCTGCGGGTACGTCGTCAGCAGACGCCGTCCCAGGAACGCGACGTATGACTCGAGGGAGGTGCCTGTGAATTCCGCGGCCGTCGCGTAGACGAAGTTCTTCATCGTGTCGGTCGCGACGACCTCGCTGTTGTCGCCCTCGGTGTACGAGGCGAGGAAGCGCTCCCCGAACACGTCCACGTCGACCGCGGCCGCGAATGGCGGCGCGGGCGGCGCGCGCGTAACGAAGAATACGACGCGTGCTTTGCCGTAGCGGATCTCGATGCTCACGCGTTGGTGTCCACTCGCGCGATGAGTTTCCAGTCAGTCTTCTGCATTCGATCCAGCGAGATCGCGAGGAACTCTTCGATGCCGGTATGAAGCTCCGAATCACGTGTACGCGTGAGGCGGTCGCGCAGGACGGGGATGATCTGCGCCTTGGTCCGGCCATTGACGAAGACGACGAAGCGGAAGCCAAACCGCCGCTCGTACTCATCGTTCAGGCGGGCCAGCTCGGCGATCGTCGCTGGATCCTGGTCACCGCCCTGCTCGCGGAGCGACAGCTCGGACAACGCGCGCACGTCATCGCCGATGCGCGGATGCGCGTTCAGCGTCGCCGCCAGCTCGCCGTCCTTGAAGGTCCCGATGATGTCTCGCGCGCGACGCACGATCGTCTCCGGTGTATCGCCAGGCTGCACGACCTCGAGGACACGCCCCATCAGCGTCGGGCTCCGCTCGAAGATCTGCATCAGCTCCACGAGCACTCAGCTGCCTCGATAGGAAGTGAGGCCAAACCGCGACAAGAGCAAGGGCACGTGCGTGTGGATCGCGGTTAGCTCCACGTCAAGCGCGATGCGCGAGAAGAATCCGTCCGCGGCGTATGCCCTTGTGTCGAAGATGAGCCGGTACGTCCCGGCGTCGAGACCCTGCGCGAGCTCACGGATGCGCCCGTCCGCGTCGGTGACGCCGCTCGCGACGGCGGTACCGTCGCGCTGAACCTCCACGCGCACGCCCGGCGCGGGCTTGCCGGTCGTCGTGTCGAGCACGTGGGTCGAAAGAGAGCCCTTCGCCATCGGGGACGTATCGTACGTCGACTATGCAGATGCTTCGCATCACCGCCGGCCAGTACGTGTTCGTAGCGCGTTTGGAAGAGCAGCTTGCCCCGAGCACCTGCGCCGCGATCCGAAAGCTGCTGCCGATCCGCAGCAAGCTCGTGCATTGCCGCTGGAGCGGCGAGTCGACGTGGGTGCCGATGGGCGAGAAGCGCCTTGGAGTCGACTACGAGAACCACACCAGCTATCCCGCGCCCGGCCAGGTCCTCGTTTATCCCGGCGGCATCAGCGAGATGGAGATCCTGTTCCCATACGGCTCGACGCATTTCGCCAGCAAGGTCGGCCAGCTCGCCGGCAACCACTTCGCGACGGTCACGCAGGGGAACGAGCATCTCGCAGACGTCGGCCGTCTGACGCTCTGGGAAGGCGCGCAGGACTTCTCGATCGAGCTTGCCTGACCTCGCGGTCCGCGGGGGCCGCGTCGTGACTTCCGACGGGATCGTCGACGCCGACATCCTCGTCCTGAGCGGTCACATCACCGGCATCGTTCCTCCGGACGAGGGTGACGCGCGCGAGGAGATCGACGCCCGCGGCCTCGTGGTCCTCCCCGGCGTGGTCGACGCACACGTGCACGTGAACGAGCCCGGGCGCACGGAGTGGGAAGGATGGCTCGCCGCGACGCGCGGCGCGGCGGCCGGTGGCGTGACGACGATCGCTGACATGCCTCTCAATTCGATCCCGCCGACCATCGACGGTGACGCCTTCGACCAGAAGTACGACGCGGCCTCGCAGAGCGCGATCGTCGACTTCGCGATCTGGGGCGGCCTCATCGATCACGACCCCGAACGGCTGCGCGAGCTCGCGGCCTGTGGCGTGGTCGGCGTGAAGGCATTCCTGTGCCCGAGCGGCGTTGAAGAGTTCCCGCACGTGCACGACGGCGGCACGCTGATGCTCGCGCTGGCAGCGGCAACGAGTGCCGGCCTGCTCGTCGCCGTCCATTGCGAGGACGAAGCGATCGTGACGGTGACGACCGAGCACGTGCGCCGCGCCGGCCGCCGCGACGCGCGCGCGTGGCTGGACTCGCGGCCGGTCGAGGCCGAGCGCGTCGCGATCGAGTCACTGGGCGACGCCGCGCGCCGCACCGGTGCGAGCGTGCATGTCGTGCATGCGTCGAGTCACGACGCGCTGCGCTCCGTCGATCGATCGAAGGAGCGCGGAGCCGACATCACCGTCGAGACGTGCCCGCACTATCTCGCCTTCGATGCGCCCGATGTCGACGCGATCGGGCCGGCACTGAAGTGCGCGCCGCCGATCCGCGACGGCGAGCGCGAGCGGCTATGGTCGGATCTGAAGACCTCGTATTTCCCGGGCCGGTCGCGCGTTGACTACGTGGCCTCCGACCACTCGCCGTGCACCGCGGCACTCAAGAAGCGAGGCGAGGACGACATCTTCGAGGCATGGGGCGGCGTGTCCGGCCTGCAGAGCCTGCTTCCGGTGATGCTCACCGAAGGCGTGCACGCGCGGCGGCTCCCCCTGACAGATCTCGCGCAGCTCGTGTCGACGCGACCCGCCAAGCGGCTCGGCCTCTGGCCGCGCAAGGGCGAGATCCAGCTGGGCGCCGACGCCGATCTCGTTCTCGTCGATCTGGAACGTGAGTGGACATTCACGCGCGACGCGCTCCAGACGAAGAGCGGCGTCAGTCCGTATGTGGGGCGTCAGTTTCGCGGCGCGGTGGCGCGCACGATCGTCCGCGGGCGTACGGTGTTCGTTGATGGGAAGGTCAAGGGCGAGCCGGGCGACGGCTGGTTCGTGCAGCGGCTGAATCTGTGAAGACCTTCCAACACGAGCTGGTCGAGATCGACGAGCGCCGCCTCCTTCGCAGACTCGACGAGCTCGCGCAGCGCGGGACCGTACCGGGTGGCGGTCTGTACCGCGCGCTGTACAGCCCGGCGTGGTTCGCGGGCACGGAGTTGGTCTATGGCTGGATGAAGGACGGCGGCCTGCTCACGCGGCGCGACGCCGTGGGCAACGTCTGGGGACGGGTCGAGGGCTCGCGGGGCGGGCGCGCGATCGTGACCGGCTCTCACATCGACACGGTGCGCGGTGGCGGCGCGCTCGATGGCGCGCTCGGCGTCGTCGCGGGCATCGAGGCGGTGGTGAACCTCCTGGAGCGCTATGGGCGTCCCGCGCGGATCCTCGAATGCGTCGCCATCTGCGAGGAGGAGGGCAGTCGCTTCAACACGAACTTCTGGGGCGCCCGCGCGATCGCGGATCGCATCGAGCCGGATGAGGTCACGCGTGTACGAGACGGGGAGGGGACCACGCTGGCGGACGCGATGCGCTCGGTGGGACTCGATCCGAGCAAGGTCGCGCAGGCGGTGCGCCGCGACATCGACGCCTTCGTCGAGCTGCACGTCGAGCAGGGACCAGTCCTCGACGCTGCTGAGGAGCGTCTCGGTGTCGTCACGACGATCGCCGGGACCACGCATCTCGAGGCCGTTGTGCGCGGCGAGCCCGATCACGCGGGCGCGGCCGCGATGGACCGCCGGCACGACGCGCTGCTCGGAGCGGCCGCGATGATGCTGGCGATCGCGAACGCCGCGGTCGAGATGGGTCCGCCCGCGGTCGCGACCGTCGGCACGATCGGCGTTGAGCCCTCGCAGATCAACGTCGTTCCCGCGCTCACGCGATTCAGCGTCGACGCCCGCCACAGCGACAACCGCCTGCGTGCCGAGCTCGTTGCGGAGATCGAGAAGGCCTGCAAGGTCATCGGCCGTGAGCGCGAGCTCGTCGTCGAGATCCATACGCTGCGCGACCGGCCCGCCGTCTCGCTGAACCCGGGCACGACCGAGACCTTGCGGCGTGCCGCGCGCGCAGCGGGCGTGCAGGCGCGGGACATGACGAGCGGCGCCGGCCACGACTCGCAGGTCCTCACCGCCGCCGCGAACGTGGGGATGCTCTTCGTGCCGAGCATCGGCGGGCGCTCGCACCGCGCGGACGAGGCGACGGCCGCTGAGGACGTTGTACTCGGCACGCGCGTGCTCGCGACCGCGCTGCGGGACCTGGCCTACGCGACGTGAGCGTCGTCATGCAGGCTGAAGCAAGGTGAGCGTCGTCATACGAGGTGGTCTTCTCCTCCCGATGGTCGAAAGCGCTAGACCGATCGAGGCCGACCTCGTGATCTCCGGATCGCGCATCTCCGCGATCGGGCGCGGCGCGGTCGCACCGTCAGACGCCGAGGTCCTCGATCGTCGCGGCCACTATGTGATGCCAGGCCTCATCCAGACCCACGTCCATCTCGTGCAGACCGTCTTCCGCGGACTCGCGGAGGATCTCACGCTGCTGGATTGGCTTCGGCGTCGGGTGTGGCCGCTCGAGGCCGCGCATGACGAGCAGACGATCCGCGCGAGCATGCGGCTCGGGCTGCACGAGCTCCTGTTGTCGGGGACGACGACGGTGCTCGACATGGGCACGACGAAGCATGGAGATGCGCAGGCTGAGGAGCTGCTCCGCTCGGGCATCCGCGCGTTCTTCGGCCAGGCGATGATGGATACCGGCGAAGGCGCGCCCGACGGACTGCTGGAGACGACACGCGCGTCGCTCGATGCGAGCGCCGCGCTCCACAAGCGGTGGCACCGCTCCGCGAACAGCCGCCTGCAGTACAGCTACGCGCCTCGCTTCGCGCTCTCGTGCACGCGCGAGCTGCTCGAGGCGGTCGCCGCGCTCGCGAAAATGAATGACCTGCTCGTCCACACGCACTCGAACGAGGATCCCAGCGAGCGCGAGGCGATCGAGGCCGCGACCGGTCGGTCGCCGGTGGCCTATCTCGTCGAGACCGGCATCGCGTCGGAGCGCGCCGTCGCCGCGCACGGCGTGCACATTGACGATGACGAGCTCGCGATGCTCCGCGACACGCACATGTCGATCACGCATTGCCCGACATCGAATCTCAAGCTCGGCGCGGGTATCGCGGACGTGCAGCGCCTGCGCGCTGCGCGCGTGAACGTTGGCCTCGGCACCGACGGTGCCGCGTGCAACAACCGGCTCGATGGCTTCGAAGAGGCGCGGATGGCGAGCCTGGTGGCACGCTCGCTCCACGGAGTGGGCACGCTCACGGCGGACAACGCGCTCCTCCTGGCGACGAGAGATGGCGCGCGGGTGCTGCGCGCGGAAGGCGACATCGGGACGCTCGAGGTCGGGAAGCGCGCCGATGTCATCGTGATCGACGCGTCTCGGCTGGCACCGGGCGGCGATCCGGCGACGCGGATGGTCTTCGGCGGCGGGAGTCGCGGAGTGCGCGACGTGCTCGTCGACGGCACGCAGGTCGTGCGCGATGGTGCGGCGCTGATGCTCGATGCGGCCGAGGTCCGCGCAAAAGGCGCGGAGGCGCAGGCGCTACTGCTGAGGAGGGCGTCGCTGAGCTAGGCGGACCTGTTCGACGGTCATACCGCCAGTCTCTGACCACTGGTGGTCCTTCGCGCGGATGTCGTGCGGGCAGTACGCCCACTTGCCCTCGTTGATCGTGAGGGTGTCGGACTTGTTCCCGCTGGGCTGTTGGTGCTTGGGGTTCGAGCAGCGGTAGTAGATCAGCGCACGCTGGTCTGGCACGAGCTCCCCTTCCCCCGCGAGTTCGCGCAACGGCGGCCAGACTACGGCTCGTCCGGGCTCGAGACAACGTACGCCTGCGATAGATTGCCGGTGTGCCGGTGGTGATTGCGCGCGATGTTGACGAAGCGCTCGCCGCGCTTCGCGTTGACCCAAAAGCCGAGCTGCTCGCCGGCGGCACCGATTTCATGGTCGAGGTGAATTTCGGCCGCAAGCGCGTGGACAACGTGATCGCCATCGATCGCGTGCGCGAACTGAAAGAGATGAGCATCGGCGGACGCGTGCGGATCGGCGCGGGGATTACGTACAGTCATCTTCTCCGAACAGGCGCCGGCTCGGTCGCTCTGGCTGAGGCGTCACGCACGGTGGGATCGCCGCAGATCCGGAACACCGGAACGATCGGCGGGAACGTCGCGACATCTTCGCCCGCCGGCGACACGCTGCCTGTGCTCGCCGCGCTCGAGGCCACGGTCGTGCTGCGCTCTTCGTCCGGGGAGCGGCGCGTGCGCTTCGCCGAGTTCATGACCGGGCCGAAACGCAATACGCGCGTGCACGACGAGATCGTCACCGCGGTCGAATGGGACGATGCCGGTCCGTGGCAGACGTTCCTGAAGGTCGGGACGCGCAACGCGATGGTCATCGCGGTGGCATCACTCGCGTTGGTCGTCGATCGCACGCGGCGCCGCGTGGGTGTGGCGCTCGGTTCGTGCGGACCGACGATCCTCCGGCCCACCGAAGCAGAGCGATTCGCCACGGGTCTGTTCGATGAGGCCGGATGGACGCGGCCGCTCCGGCTCGCACAGTCGGCGCAGATCGAATTCGGGCGTCTCGTCGGCGCGGCCGCACGGCCGATCGATGACGTGCGCGGCACCGCAGCCTACCGGCGTCAAGTGCTTTCAGTGATCGGCGGGCGCGCGCTCGCGCGCGTGGGGATCCTCGTATGAGGCTGCGGCTCGATGTGAACGGCGGCGAGCGCGAGGTCGAGGCTCGCGAGCACGAGAGCCTGCTCACGGTGCTGCGAGACCAGCTCGCTCTCGTCGGAAGCAAGGATGCCTGCGAGCAGGGGGAGTGCGGCTCGTGCTCGGTGCTCATGGATGGCGAGCTCGTGTGCTCCTGCTTGGTCATGGCCGGAGCGGCCGCGGAGCGTGACATCCGCACGGTGGAGTCGCTCGGCACCGCGGAGCGTCTGCACCCCGTGCAGCAGGCGTTCGTCGACGCGGGCGCCGTCCAGTGTGGCTTCTGCACGCCGGGCTTCGTCATCTCCACGGTCGCGCTGCTCCGCGCGAATCCCGAGCCGAGCGATGCGGAGATCAAGGAGGCGCTCGCCGGGAACATCTGCCGCTGCACCGGCTACGGCAAGATCCTCGAGGCTGTTCATCGCGCCGCGGGCGAGCACCGATGAGCCTCGGAACGCGCACGCGCCTCCGCGGCGTCGTCGGCGAGTCCGCGACGCGGACTGACGCGCCGCCGAAGACCCAGGGGTCGTTCCTGTACGCGAGCGATCTCGCGCGCGACGGGATGCTTCATGGCGCGACGGTGCGCAGCCCGCACGCGCACGCGCGGATCGTGTCGGTCGACGCGTCAAAGGCGCGTGCGATACCAGGAGTGGTCGTCGTTCTCACCAACGACGATCTACCGACGCACGAGCTCTTCGGGCTCATGCAGAAGGACCAGCCGGTCCTCGCGCGCACTGAGGTCCGCTACGTCGGTGAGCCCGTCGCGCTCGTCGCGGCCGATGATCCGGAGGTGGCGCGCCTCGCGGCGCTTGCTGTCGTGGTGGAGTACGAACCGCTTCCGGTCGTGACCGATCCGGTCGCGGCGCTCGCCCCGGATGCGCTGCGGGTACACACGCACGGCAACGTGATCTCAGACGTGCGGCTGGTGCACGGCGATCCCGCCGCGACCGCCGACGTCGTGGTCGAGGGCGAGTACGAAGTCGGCATGCAGGATCAGGCCGCGCTCGGCCCGGAGGCGGGACTCGCGATCCCGGACCCCGATGGCGGGGTGACGCTGCACATCGCCACGCAGTGGCTGCACGAGGATCTCGGTCAGATCGCGCCGTGCCTCGGCCTGCCGCGCGACAAGGTGAGGCTGGTGCTCTC